>NZ_PSVB01000014.1:0-85098 GCF_002932165.1 Rathayibacter sp. AY1F8 | reverse complement strand
CGCCCGCCCCCGACCTCAGGACACCGTGAACCCTCAGGACACCGCGAAAGCCCCCGCCTTCCCCTGGATCGGCCTGCTCACGCTCGCCGGCGCCGTCTTCGTCTCCGTGACGAGCGAGTTCCTCCCGACCGGGCTCATCCCCGACATGTCGCGCGACCTCGGGGTGAGCATCTCGCTCACCGGCCAGCTCGTCACGATCTTCGCCGCGACCGTCGTCGTCGCGACGACTCCGCTGACCCTGGTGACCCAGCGCTTCTCGCGCAAGAGCCTCCTCCTCGTGGCGCTGTGCACCATCGCGGTCGCCAACGTCCTCGCCGCGCTCGCCCCCACCTTCGGGCTGCTCATCGGCGCGCGCATCCTCGGCGGGCTCGCCCACGGCCTCTTCTGGGCGATCGTCGCCGCCTACTCCGCGCACCTCGTCGCTCCGGAGCAGCTCGGCCGCGCGACCGCGATCACGGCGGGCGGCGGATCCGCGGCCTTCGTCCTCGGCGTCCCCCTGGGCACGGCGCTCGGGCACGCGTTCGGCTGGCGGCCCACCTTCGCGATCCTCGGCGGCGTCGTGCTCGTGCTCGCGCTGATCGTGGTGAAGTTCCTGCCCGCGGTCGACCACCACATCCCGCTGCGGACCGGCGAGATCCGCCTGCCGGCGCGGAAGGACCGGACGCTCCCCCGCATCATCGGCGTCTGCGTCGTCATCCTGCTGGTGCTGATCGGCCAGAACACCCTCTCGACCTACATCACGCCCTGGCTCGAGAACGCCTCCTTCGCCCCCGACACGGTGCCGCTCGTGCTCTTCGCGTTCGGCGGCGCAGGGGCGGTCGGACTCGTCCTGGCCGGCTTCGCGACCGACCGGTTCCCCCGCTCGGGCTTCGTGGTCGCCGCGATCGCGGTCGTGCTGGCGCTCGCGGGCCTGGCCGTCGCCGCGGGCACCGGCGCCGCCACGGCCGTGGTCGTCGCCGCCGTGGTCTGGAACATCGCGTTCGGCGGCATCCCGGCGATGCTGCAGACCCGGATGCTGCGCACCTCCTCCTTCCAGCTGCGGAGCCTCGCCGCGGCGCTCCAGACGACGGCGTTCAACATCGGCATCGGCGGCGGCGCGGTCGTCGGCGGACTGGCGATCGACGCGAGCGGGCTCGACGTGCTGCCGTGGGTCGCGATCGTCATCGTCGTAGTGGGGCTCGTCGTCAGCCTGATCGTCGACGCCCGGGCGACGGCGGCGGTGCGGGCGGAGGCGGTCCCTACTCGCTGATCGTGTTCACAACGGCCTCCAGCTTCGTGAACACGGCGGTGTTCCTGCGCTGTGAGCACGGCAGCCTTTCTCAGTCGTGGTCACGGCGGCCTCCTGCGTCCTGAACACGGCGCCGTTCCGCCGAGGCGAACACCGGGATGTCGTCCGCACGGACGACGCGGCGCCCCGGGGAGCAGGGGATACGGTCGAGGGATGAGAGACGGAACCCGATGAGCCCGAGCACCCCCGAGCCGCCGCTGACCCTCCCCTACTACGGGGCTCCGCCGATGGCGGCGCTCCGCCGCTTCTTCGGCAACTACCTCCGCTTCCGCGGGAGGGCGAGCCGGGCCGAGTACTGGTGGATCATCCTCCTCGGCAGCGTCCTCACCGCGCTCCTGCAGCTGGCTGACGGCGGCCCGTGGCGCCTCGACTTCACGCTGACCCCGTACCCGAGCGGCGCGCCGTTCCAGACCTTCTGGGTGTCGCTCGCCGCGGGCGCCATCGCGCTGGCGACGTTCCTCCCGTCGCTCTCGCTGATCTGGCGGCGACTGCACGACGTGAACCGCAGCGGGCTGTGGATCCTCGCGATCCTCGTGCCGATCGCCGGCTACGTGTTCCTGCTGATCCTGTTCGTGCTGCCGCCGCGGCCGGAGGGCGCGCGGTTCGACTGAGCGGCGGACGCGTCGGCGGTGGAGTGCCGGACCCGGCCGACGAGTCGGCAGTGCGGCTCGCCTGCCGCCCGCAGGACGACGCCCGTTCTCGCATCAACCGCAGGAACCGTGATGCGCCCGAACCCCAGGGTCGTGTAACTGGCTTCCTTCTCACCGGTGACCCTGGACGTGCCGATCGCGAGACAGATCATTGACCAAGCGAGAGCGGCGAAGAACAGCACCAGCGGCACGAAAAGGGGCAGATGCGATCCCGGAGGAAGGACCGCGAACCCGACGAAGAGCCAGATAGAGGCGATCGCCTGGGCGAGAGTTCCCCACCCGGTGCTGAGAACACGTGTAAGCGCAGACCAACCGGGCAGCACTTCCACCCTCTCCGGCACCAGCGCAGGTACCCTCTCCGCCCCCGACATCATGCGCCCTCCGTCGGCGGCGCCAGGGCGACAGCGTCAGCGGCGCGCGCATCAGCCCGCTGCACCGCCCGATAGACCGTCGACCGCGCGACCTTGAACTCCGCCGCGAACTCGGCAACGGTGCAGTTCCCGGCACGATGCTCTGCGACCAGATGCGCCTCGATCTTCGGCGACAGCTTCGGCTGACGGCCACGCAGACGCCCCTTGGCCTTCGCGACCTTCATCCCCTCACGAGTGCGGGCACGAATCAGATCCCCCTCGAACTCCGCGACCATCGCGAGCACGTTGAACAGCAGCCGGCCGATCGGATCCTCCGGGTCGTGGACCAATCCCCCGATGCTGAGCTTCACCCCGCGGCGGGTCAGCTCATCAACGATGTCGCGAGGGTCTGTGATGGACCGCGCGAGCCGGTCGAGCTTCGTCACGAGCAGAGTCGATCCGGCGTCGCACGCAGGCAGCGCCTCTCGTAGCGCGGGACGCTCGCGGTTCCGGCCGGTCAGGCCCGAGTCGACGTAGATCCGATCGGATGGGACGCCGGCCGCCCGGAGCGCGTCGCGCTACGCGGTCGCATCCTGCTTGTCGGTTGAGACGCGGGCGTATCCCACGAGCGACCGTGCGCTCAGTGTGTCAGTTGACGCCCCACCATCGGGCATCTCATCGGGCGGGTCTATTGCGACAAACAGCGCCGCGAGATTCCGGTCTCATGCGCGGCCATCCTGGGCGGCCGGATGACGACCCCTCATCGGACGCCGGACGCATCGACGCACTAGCCCTCCGAGGCTCGCGCCGCACTACCGTCGAATGCGCCCGCCCAAGGCACCCCTAATCCAGTAAGGGGGTGTCCTGCCCGCAGCACGGTGAGGGTGGCAGCCCGTTCGAGCCGGGCCGGGTCAGAGGAGCCTCGCGCTGCGGGCGCGAGGCTCCCGCTCGACGCGGAGAGCGATTCCCTATCGGTACGCGTGTCCAAATCCTCGCGCATCGAACAGGGGCCGGAGAGGCTCCTCGACGCCGGAGCGGCTGTCCTCATCTACTCCGGAGGTGTCCGTTAGGGGGACTTGGGTTCAGCCGGTCGTTGCAATACCACCGTGAGTCGGAGTGTTGGCGATGGGATCGAAGTTGAAGCAGCGTGCCCGGGGTGGCGCGGTTCTGGGAGCTGCCGAGGGAAGGGTCGAGTCGGTCGGCGGCCCGTGATGCTGTCGGCGTGCCGGTGAAGAGCCGCTCAACGGAGCAATCAGCTGCTTTCCGTCCGTCGCCTCGCAGGGGGTGTCTGCTCGGATCTTATGCTTGATTCGTCACATTGTTTAGTGGTTCAGTATCGCGTCGACGTTTTCGGTCGTTCCGTATCCCACCATTCGATGAGGTTGGCGTGCAAGATTAGCGCGAAGGCTTCGACTGCAAGGTCGCCTCCGGTGGTCAGGGAATCGATTGCGGCAGGGTCCCACTGGTCGAGATTCACTACCTCGTCAGTGGAGGTGGGTGTAGCTCGAATGGTTGTGTCAACGCTCCATCCGTTTGAGCTGTGGGTTGCGGTAGCCGCGATGACGTCGTAAGGGGTGGAGTAGTGGCGGCGCATCCACCCCACGACGTCGGCGAGGTCGCGGGTGTCGGTCAATCGTTCTCGATCGGGGTGTAGACGGGGCATCCGGTCCCGTAGGGCGGTTGGATGATGGGTGCGGCGGTGGTGCTGCTGGTAGATCGGGTGTTTATGGTGCTGTCGATTTTGTAGGCGTTGACGATGCCGATGGGGTTAGCGAGGGGATCGGAGCCGTTGTAGGCGTTATATCCGAAGAGAACGAAGTAGACGGGTGTGCAGTTTGCGTCGTAGAGCGTCTTAGAGCCTGAGCTCCCGGGTGCGTAGAGGCCGTAGCTGAGTGTCTGCTGAATATCGAAGTTGGTGTCCGCGTCAAAGTGGCCGCGAGCGATGATGTGATTCAGTCCGAACCGGGAATTTCCGCAACGCAGCGGCAAGTCCCCCTGGTCGTTGCTGTAGCTGCCGAGCGAGTGGTCGTACGTCTGTCCGTCGCAGGAATGAGTGTTCAGTCCTGGTACGTCAGCCTGAGCGGCAGGTGCGACAACCGTACCCAGGACGAGCGCAACGAACACCGTGGCGATTTTGCCAGCGGACCGATTTCGTGAGGTGTGCATGACTATTACGACCTTCATCCAAGTCCCCGCGCTCACCCCTTGTGAGCGGTAGTCGTGCACGTCTAGGTCTACTCCGCATAGCTCGGCAATACAACCCTGGGTGTTGCCGACACCCGGGCTTGGCAGCGGGACACGCATGCCCTTCGAAGATCATCAGTGGGACAGTGTTCGTGGCAGCGAGCTGCAAGTTGGCGTCTGCGGGAGGGCCGTTCCCCGCACCAGCCCGGCGCGCGGGATGCGCCGCGCGCGGGCGCGGGCGGCAGCGTTCCGCAGGACAGCCGCTCGCGGCCATCACTGCTACTGCAGCGACCAGCGCCAGTTCCGAGCGCAGTAGGAACATCCCGCGCTGATGTCCTCCGGCCCGAACGTCGGAGTAATGATCGACGGTGCGAGCTTCACCGCCACAGGCTTCGCGGGACGATACCGCTGCCCGCAGACGTCTAGGCGCCCGGCCAACCATCCCGTTACGGGAGGTTCGACCGGCGCTGCCCTCCGGATCTCTACCGAAGGCCGAGTGCGGGACATCAACGGTTTGATGACGTTTGCGGCGCTCGTGATGAGAGCAGGAGCGCGCAATGCTTCACTGACCTGCATGAGGCAGGGACGGACAGCAGGGCTGACATCCATTGTCGTCGCGGCAGGCATGGTCTTCAGCGTTAGCGGCTGCGCCGGCGTGACTTCGAGCTCGGCCGGATCCTGCGCCGCAAAGGCGGTCGAGCTTCAAGAGTCGACCTTGCAACCAGACGGAGTGGTCCGGCTCAGCGCCGACTTCATCTGGGAGACGTGTGAAGACACCGGAGGCACGAGCCGCGCAGCTTCGGACGTCACGGTGACCATCACCCCTTCCGCGAGCGGCGAAGAGATACTCCTCGGCCGACCGATACCGAAGGGCGAACGATCCACTGTCAACGAGTCCTTCGACCTCCCCGCCAACCTGCCCACCGGCCCCGCTGTTCTTGCCCTACGCTCACACAGCGGTGACCCGATCGAGATCGAACTTTCTCTCGAGATCACAGCACCGCCAGCCACCTGAGACGGGCCACGAATCGGCACCTCGCCAGCCGTTCAACCGATCAACCATCTCTGCACGACGACCAGGACGGTCATAGATCAACCGCTCCCGCCCGCGAAGCAGTATGTCGCTCCCAAGAGGGGCATACCTCTTCGTCTGTCACCTACGCCGGAAGGCTTGGTAGAGCGCACCCACAAGGATCAGGGGACCGATCACAAGGAGGACCCATGTTCTCGGGTCTTCGTTGGCGCGAGTGCACACGCCTGGCGCGTTCACGTAGTCCATACAACTCCCTGATAGGTCGCTTGAGAGAAGAAACCCCGCCACGAGGACGATGACCGCGAGAGCAATCCAGCGCCACCGGACGCGACGCTTCACTGGTTCACCCGCGACCAGAACGTTTGTCGGAATGAGGGGTGATGGTAGAAGGAGTTCGCACTTGAAACGCCGCGACCTCCTCGAGCATCGAACCCGACTGCAAAGATCGGGGCTCCTGCCGACGCGAACGAGAGCAGTCGAGTTTGATTCTGAGTCATCCGCTCCCTGCCTCTCTTATCCAGTCGAAGCTCCTCGATCGTCGTCACCGCACACCAGGACTGTGAATGAAGACGTTTTCGCTCAGCGGCGTCCACGTCTCTTCGACTCTCCCGCCGTCCGGGACGACGTGGAGAGTGTTCCGGTCGACCGTGGAGTCGAACCCGCCGACGCCGCAGCTTTGGTTCCATGTGTCCTCGTCAGCGAAGCTCGTCAGGCACGTCGTCTCCGGATCGCTCGTGCGCGCCAGGAACAGCGACCGGTCGCCGACTCGGCCGACGAGCCGGGAGCTGGTCTCGTCCATTTTGGACGAGGAGGCCCGCGGGGGCAGCGTCGGGAACGTATCGGCGTCGGTCGCCGCCCGGTCGAGGTCCGCGAAAGTGAGCGGCGGCCGCTCGGCGGTGGTGAAGCACCCGCTCAGCGAGGCCGCGCCCGCGGCAGCGATGGCCGTGATGGCGAGGGTTCGAGCGGTCACCCTTGCGATGCTGCGCGGTCGACTTGTCCAGGTCACGAGGTCAGCTTAGGAAGCGCGAGACCAGGATGTGCCCTTTCCGGAAACTAGGGTGAGGGGATGTTCTCCGCGCTCGGCACCGCGTTCCTCGCGGGCGCGCTCGCTCTCCTCTCCCCCTGTGCCGCACCGATCCTCCCCGGCATCGTCGGCGCCCTCACCTCGACAGGGGACGGACGGGCCCGACCGTCTCGGCAGGTGTGGTCGATCCTCGCGTTCGCGGTCGGGGCCGCTCTCGTACTGATCGGATCCGTGGCCCTGCTGCTCGCGTTCGGCGCGAACGTGAACCTCGCCCGGCCGCCGTACACGTTCATCGCCGGCGGACTGCTCATCGCCGCCGGCCTCTACTCCCTCGGCTTCCTCCGGATCCCCTGGATCACGAAAACGTCCACCCCGGGCGGCTCGGCCGCGAAGGCACTGCTGCTCGGAATCAGCTGCGCCGCCGTCTGGTACCCCTGCCTCGGCCCATCCCTCGCCATCGCCTACGGCCTCGCCTCCAACATCGACACCGTGGGACTCGGCGTCGCGCTGGGGTTCGTCTACTTCCTCGGCATGCTCACCCCGCTGTTCCTGCTCGGACTCGTCCTCGCCCGCGCAGCACGCTCACGCCGCTGGCTGCGCCGCATCGGCGCCTACGCCAACAAGGCCGTCGCCGTGCTCCTCATCGTCATCGGCGTCCTCGTCATCACCGGGCTCTGGAACTCCGTGTCGCTGTGGATCGTGGACAACTCAAGCTGGTTCCCCACCCTCTGACCCTCGGGCGGGATCGCCACGCAGCAACGTATGAAGCAAGGCGCCGGCCCCTCCGGTGAGTACACGGCGAACACGCGACCACCTGTTTCAGGGTCTGATTTGTCGCGCACTGCGCGCATTCGCCCTTTGCAAGAAGAGCACCACTATGCAAAAAGACGACGGGGTGCCAATGATTAGCAAGAATGGTATTATCAGAAACCCAAAAGCGCTGGCAAGGGTTGCGGGAATTAAACAGACCCCAAATGCAACTAACGAAATAAGCCAAGCGTTTCTCGTGATACTCAGTGGTTGATGAGAACCCCCATTAGTGCTGCCACTAATAGACCTCGATATCTTCGCGGTCAAGGGCGACAGCGCGAGAAGAACTACAGCAACTAAAGCAAACGGCCACGCGTATTCAAAAACTGCATCTGCCAGCGTGTATTGCACTCCCGAGGCCGCTTCACGCATCGGTCCAGCAATCATAAGAGCAGATACCGTGTAAGAAACCCCTACAAGCAGGGCTATCCACGCGTGCGCAAGAAAACTTGCTCCTATTGTTGCCGAAGCGGAAAGGTCACTTGGTCGACTCGAAGGCACGAGTTGAACCTAGCCGAACCTATGACCGGCGACGGCGAGAGTTGTCCGGGCCTGCGTCGCGCGCGTTCGTCCTCAGACGCGCACTCGGGCTCGGTCCGCTACGGGCGACGGAGACCCCCGATCGGCGCCCTCAGCCGGCCGCCGCCATCCGCTGAACGATCCCCTACCGGACGCATGGTTGACGGTCCCATGGAGGGCGGCCGCCTCCACTAGACCTCTTTATCCGACTGGGGTAGCTACCCTCGAGCCCATGACCGACCAGCAGAACGATGCACGGTTGCGCGCGAGGCGGATCGCCGGTGCGACGGCGATTGTTCTCACCGTTGTCGCCGCGCTTCTCGTTCAGGCCGGCGCGAGCTTGCTGACCCTCGCCTCACCAGCCATGACGGACTGCCGGCCGCGCGAGATCCCGCTGAGCGCAGCAGCCTGGTACCTCGGCGCCCTGCTCGTTATCGGAGGATCCGTCTATGCGGCGGCGAAGACCGCGCGTGCGCTCACGTCGACCGCGCTCCCCTACGCCCTCCTCCTCACAGCGATCCTCGGAATCGTGACGTTCTCGGGACTAGCGATCCTCATCGCCGGGCTGATGGGCTTCGCGGAGATGGATGACCCTGGACCGCCTCCGACAGGCGGACCCGTCCTGCTCCTCATCGCCGCACTCAGCACACCTGCCTGGGCGCTCGGCGCATCCAGCATCCTCATGCTGTCCAAGAGACGCAGAGTGCCGTCTCGTCCGGCGGCGTCGCTCATCGCGTTCGCTGCCATCACTGCGACGAGCGTTGGTCTCCAGCTCGTCAGGTTCACCCTGACCTGCTGACGGTGATCACAGAGGTCCTCTACGAAAGGGGCAACGACGGTACCGCCACACGGCACCGATCATCGGCACCGCGGGACTCGAGAAGTTCCTGCTCAGCGACCCCCTTACGGGACGCCAGAAGCGATGGAAGCACGGCGGAGCGCGCGACGGCGTGGCGATGCGCTCGCTACGCTCACGGGATGTTCGGCCTCTCGCGTTGGCGCCCGCGAGCTGACGCGCGCCGTTCGCGCCGCGCTCGGTTCCGCTCCCTGCTCGCTGAGGCCTGTTGCGCGTGCTCTCACCCGTGGGTGGAGCACGTCGCGGATGCCGGACCGGCCGGCGGTCACGTCTGCTCGGAATGCGTCTACGAGCTCGAGCACGGGTTCAGCCACGGGCCGACCTGTCACCGACCGGTTCCGATCGACGTGTCGAGTCGCGCTGACGCCGCCGCCGCGACAGCAGCGCGGGGCGGCAGCGAGCGACTGGTCGGAGGAGGTCGGATGCGAGACGATGCAGAAGACCGTGATGACCCTTCGATCCCGACCCTGCGCGAAACGACAGCCGCTCTCTTCTTCGGGCTGGTCCAGCCCCGAGACGTGATCGCTCTGGCAGCGAATCTCGTCGCAGCAGGGAGTGACAGCGAGTCCCTTGTCGCTCTCGCGTCCCTCTACTCCAGCGCCACTCCCGCCGACGTCTTCGACCTCAGCTCGGCGGCACTCATCGAAGCGGGCGCGCGGCCATTGGATCGGGACGGTGAGGAGATCCCGCTTCTCGCGCTGCGCGTCGCATGCCGTCGTTTCCTCACCGGCGACTGGGATCTCCGCTCCTTCTCATCCTGGGTGCACGACCGGATCGGTCACGACGGACCGGCAGCTGCGCAGCCGCTTGTCGAGGTCGATGACGAGCTCGACGCGCGAGGCATCGGAGCCTGCGAGCGATACCGCCAGAAGGTCGCTCGACTCGCCGCCGCCTTCCTCGCTGACACAGAAGGGCCGGCGAGCGAGAACCCCTAACGAATCCGTCCGGTGCACGATCGGCTATCGAGACTGAAACTCCTACCGCCTTGGTACGCGACTGGTTCCCCCGCATCGACCGCGACGCCTGCTGACATGATCGTGGTCATGCCCTCAATTCGTTCGGCAAAGTTTCGGGCAGAGTCGTCGGTGGACGCTGTGCTCCTGCGGGTACTCGCCGGGCACGAGTCGAAATCGGTGCGCATCGCTGTTGCCGAGAACGCCGCTGCGGATGACCTGACGATCGGGCGTCTCCTCGCTGATGACGTCGACGCCGTGCGCCTCGCCGCCGCCACCAGCCTTCGTGAACGCCCTCAACTCCACGAGATCGCGGCGAAATCAACGGACAAGTGGGTCCGTGCGATCCTTGCCCACCTGTACGCGGACGACGACCAAAGGTCGCTCGCCCTTGCGGTACAGAGAACACTCGCGGCGGATCCCTTCGGGGAGACTCGTGGCCGGACGGCTCAGACCACCGACGACTTGGAGATCTTCGAGTCGCTTCTCACCGACCCGTCACCGGTTGTCCGCGGCATGTGCGCGCGCAACCCCCGCATCTCCCTGACACAGATGGAGCGTCTCATCACCGACCGCGATCGCGCCGTCCGCGCCGGAGCCGCAGAGGGCGGACTCCAGTACCCCAATGACGAGCAGTTGCTCCGGCTGGCGCGCGACCGGTCGGTCGAGGTGCGCTGGGCAGTACTATTCCGCGCCGACCGACCCAGACGAGCAATCGAACTCATCGCAGAAGACAGCGACGAGATTAACCGACACCACGCGCGGATCGCCCTCCACGACGAGCACGACATCATCGCGCCAGCGGTGACGCACCGTGCACGCGCAGAACGTCGACGGGCACAGCTTGTTCGCTCATTCGGTGAGTGAACGGCGGGGAGTGAAGAGCGCCTTGTACGGCACGCGGTCTCGTTAGCCGATCCCCATATGGGACGGAGCTGAGCGGGTAGCGTCACCGGCATGACCTCGGGCTCGCGTCACCGCATTCGAGTTGCTGCCGCACTCACAACCGGAGCGGCGCTGCTCACCGCCGCCGGCTGCGCGCCGGCGGTGCAGACGTCGGGATGCCCGGGCTGGGCGTATTTTGGATCCGCGGAAGCCCGCTACGAGGTCGCCGAAGCGGTCATCACGACCGCCTCCCCTCGCGCCTCGGGAACTCAGAGCGTCTTCAGCGTCGCAGCATCCGCATACATGGTCACCGTGGATGAGACAGAGAAGGGACCGTTCATTGCAGGAGAGACAATCCGCGTCGATGCCTGATGCGTGCAGCGGCACCGACCTCTACCCGGACGGAGACCCGATGGACACCGACCAGCCCCTCCGCCTGTACCTCAGTTCCGGGAACGGATTCTGGGCGACGCTGACTCCGCTCGAGGGCGCTGAACCGATCGAGGAATAGCCCGCCAGTCGATCCTCTTACGGGACGTAACGCCTTCCGTGGGATGGCTCAGTCGGCAGATGCCGCGAGTGCCGGCGCTGCCAGGCCGAGTCCTTCGCAGAAGGGGCCAGTGGGCTGGCCCGCTCTGTTCGGGAAGACGCCGAGCCTGGTGTCCGCGAGGACGCAGACCGTCGGGTTAGGTACGTTGATGGGTCCGCTTCCCGGGTAGGGCTCGTCGGGGACGGCGCTCCAGCTCGCTTCGCATCGTTCGAGGGCGGCGGCGACCCGCTCGGACAGTGGAAGCAGCTCGAATGCGTTGCGGTCGTCGTCCACGAGGATGCTCGTGGTGTGGTCCGCGCGGACGTCGGCGACGGAGTAGCAGTCGAAACTCGTGTTGGCTTCGTCGTTGCTAGCCTGCGTTACGGTGATCGCGGCGGCGCTGGTGCCGATCGCGACGACGGCCGCGAGGCCGAGCCCGACGAGGCGGCGGCGCTTGGTGGAGCGGTGGCGGGCAGCGATGTCGGTGAGGATGGTGGCGCGCATCCTGGTGAGCTGTCCCGTGGTCGGGCCGAGGTCGTGGGTCATCAGTTCTCCCTTTCAAAGGGGCGCAGGGTGGTGCGGAGCGCGGTCCGGAGCCGGCTGAGCCGGTTGCGGATAACGCCGTGGGTGGAGCCGAGTGCTTTCGCGGCGTCGGCGTAGCTGCTGCCCTGCTCGATACACAGGTAGTACAGCGCTTGATCGGTGTCGGAGAGCTCGGAGACGGCTTCCTCGATCGCCGCGGCGAGCTGGCGCCTCGCAACTTCTTCGTCAGGGGTGCCACGTCGATCCGGGTGCAGGGACAGGTCCGCGTCCTCGGTGCGGTTCCGTGCACGGGTCTTGGTTCGGACGAGGTTCAGCGCGGTGAACCGGGCGGTGGTGAGCAGCCGCGGAAGGGCGGATGCGTCCACGATCGCGACGTCGTTGATCCGCGTCCACGTGGTGAGGAATACGTCTTGCACGACGTCTTCGGCGTCGCTGGGCGTGCGAACGATGCTGAGGGCGTAGCGGTAGGTCGTCGCCGCGTGCCGGTCGTAGAGCCGGCCGAACGCAGCCCGGTCGCCTCGCCTCGCGCCGTCCATCAGGGCGGCGTCATCAGTGCGCGCCGCAGCGTCTCGCGCGAGTGCTGCTGCTTCCGGTGGCGTGCTCATGCCTAGTGGTGTCCGATCCGAGCCGATCTTCTCAGACGAGATCCGCTTTGCAACTCTCCGCTCGAGGATCCCCAAACGGGACTGGCTGACGTCTCCTCAACGCCCTGCCGGTTTCACGTCGAGTTGTATCACTTGAGTTTGATTTGGAACCAACTCGATCAAGCGGACACTTCTAGGCATGGGTGTGGAATGGGAGACGGATCGCGAGGTCTGGCGGCGCGCGACGGGGGCTGATCCGCGGGCATTCGCGCTGATCTTCGACCGGTATCACCTGCGCGTTCGGGCCTACTGCCGTCAACTGCTCGGGGAGTCCGTCGACGCGGAGGATGCCGCGGCCGTCGTGTTCCTTGAGGCGTGGCGTAAGCGCGCCGACGTCCGCTTCGTCAACGACTCGCTCGCCGCGTGGCTGCTCGTCGTCGCCCTGAACGTCACCCGGAACATCGGTCGCGGTCGACGCCGATACGAGCGGATGCTGCGCACTCTTCCACCTCCTGTCAACGCGCCCGATCCAGCAGTGACGGTGGCAGCCGCAGCGGCATCCGCCGAACGCAGCCGCACCATCAGAGCTGCACTGACGATGCTGCGGCCGGCGGATCAGCAGATCCTCGCGCTCTGCGTCATTGAGCAGCTCACCCTCGAGGAAGCAGCCGCCGTGCTGCGCATTCCGGTCGGGACGGTGAAGTCCCGACTGTCCCGCGCCCGAGGTCGCCTACGCGATGAGTTCACACGCAGGCGGACACTTCCCCACACCTTCCGACCCGCGGAGTACTGACATGACAGCACCAGAGCACGACCGTACCCTCGCCCTCCGAACGGTGATCGCGCAGGCCGCAGAGAATGACCCAGGCAGCGGGCGCCACCGACGTCACCGGATCGCGATCGCCGCGGTTCCCGCGGCCGTCATCCTCGCCGCGGTCTCGGGCGGACTCTTCTTCGCCCAAGCGCCGGTGTCCGACACCATGACGGTCGCTTGCTTCGCGCGAGCAGAACGCAATGGGTCCGAGTTCCCCGGCACCACAGGAGCCCTCGCAACACAAGACGGAATACCCGGCAGCGGCGATCAGGTGCCGATCCCGGACGCGATCGCGTTCTGCTCCGACCTGTGGAGGCAGGGCGCACTTGACGTCGACACGGCGAATGGCTCACCAGTCGACCTTCGACCAGGACAGATTCCCTCCGAACTGACCGTCTGCGTCATGCCCGACGGCATTGCAGCTGTCATTCCCGGTACCTCCGACGTCTGCGGGCAGCTCGGCCTCGCCAACCGCGTCAAGTGACTACCAGCGCACCCGATGAACCATCCCCTACCGGACGCCCGCTGGATAATCCTCCGATGAAATACCCGTGCGCCCTCTTCGGCACTGCTCTGGGAGGCGCCGAACTACAGCTAGGGAGAGACTTGAGGCATGTGGTTAGAGGGAATCGCGCTTGAGCGGCGGTTGCGCGAGCTGGACATCCCTGGGCCCGGCGATGAGCCGGTTGACTTCGACGGTCAGCGACTGGCGGCAAAGGTGGACGCCCTCGTCGCACTGCTCGATGAGAGCTTTCCCAGTGCTGTAACGGCGGATCGTCCCTGGGAATGGCAGGACTCCGCGACCTTCACGCACGTCACGGTCGACGGTGCAGCAAACCGCACTTCGGCGAACCTCGTCATCTGCATCAGCCGACACGGGGACCTTTGCTTCATTGCCCTCGAAGCCCAGGAAGCGTATACAAGCGAGGAGTTCGATGCGCTGGTCGAACCAGAGGACTTGTCACCGATACTGGCAGCCCTCGACACCGTGAACTTCACAGTCACTGCCGAAGAAACGCTCTGGGCCCGATACGACGGACCGCGCGTGATGAGCAACTCGAGCTGGATCGAACGCTACTTCGGGTATCCGATTTGAGCGCGCCCGGCGAGCAGGTCCGCGCGCCGAAGCTGCGCTGACCGGTAACCCATCCCCAGTACGGGACATGTCGAGCTACACCGCCCACTGCTTGGGTCCAACTCCACGCAGCTCATCAAGCGTGCCGGAAGAGCTAGGTTTTCCCACGACCAGAACTGCTGGCGGTGAGCGGGCGGCCGGCAACAGAATCGCCGCTTCGGGTTTCTCCTGTGGCGACGAGTGCGTTGTCCCTACGAGCAGAAGAGAAGTATAACCAATGGACGAACGATATATTCAACTAGTAGCAGGCATTATTTTCATTACCGCCGCAATATTGCTGACATGGAAAGGAAAGGCTTACGCGCGCTTCAACGCGAGGATGATACGGAGAATTTACGGGAACAGGGCGGAACGTGTCGCCAGGTCATCAACCCCGGCCACCGTATTATTTGTTTCTATAGCAATGCTTGTTCTCGGGATTTCTTTCTTAGTATCATCTATTGTTAAAATCAGCGCCTAGCCGAAGCGATGCTTAGACAGCAAATTCCGAACGTCTCAACGGTGCGGATCCACCCCGACGACGCTGTACTGGACGATGCCACAGGAGACCGCTGGACGCAGCCCGGCAATACCCTGTCCTGCACCGACGCAGCCAGCGAGACCTCGCCAGAGATCACGATCCACCACTACAGGTGGGACGCCACCGCCCTCTTCACCGTAGCCGCCGCCCTCGCTCTCGCGGGAACCGTCGTCGCGCTCAGAGCCGAACGCAAGCAGGAGCTCATCACCGAGTCGCAGGAAGATCGAGCGAGGACATAGCGGAGAGCCCCTCTGCCGGTCAACGATCCCCTTACGGAACGGGGTGCGTTCGACGTCGCCTAGCTAGCTGGTGCCGTCCGTGACGAGCTCGTTCTCTGTGAGCAGTTCGCGGAGAGCTGTGCGGGCGCGTTGGTATCGTCCGCGGGCGGTGCTGGCGGAGAGGCCGAGGATGTTGCCGGCATCGATGACGGTGAATCCGTCCCAGAGCACGAGCTTGATGAGCTCCGCCTGGTCGGGAGCGATCGCGTCGAGCGCTCGTCGGACGTCGAGATGCTCCGCGGTGGGGTCCTCGAGTGGCATCGCCCGCAATGTCCCGGCGAATTTCATGGCCAGATCGGAGCGGCGGGCATTTCCCCGCTGAGCGTTGGCGAGGGTGCGGCGGGCGACGCCGAACAGCCACATTCGTGCTTGCTCGGGATCCGTTGGGATGGAGTCGACTTTGCGCCAAGCGACGAGGTAGGTGTCGCTGAGTAGATCCGCTGCGTCCGCGACGGGCGAGACGCGTCGCTCGAAGTAGCTGAGCAGGTCGGAGGCGTTGGCGAGGTAGACGGCCTTCAAGACGGCGGTCCTCTTCGCCTTCACGGCGCCTGCTCCTCGGTAATGTTGCAGCCGCCAGCCGATTCAATGGACACGCCTTCGCCGTATCCGGCCTCTCTGAACTGCTCGATGATGCGGTCCGCGATCAGCCGGGTCACCGCGATCCCAGGATCCGCCGTGAAGCCACGGGTGTCTGCCTCTGTTTGCTCCTGCTCGATGACGGTACGTCTGGCTTCGGCGTCGACGCTCGCGATCGTCGGGTCCCAGTCGTGGGTACTGAGGAAGACGCGCGCTTCGCGCGCCTCACGCTCGACGTCTGCGCCCTGGCCGGCGGAGTAATCCGGCTCGACGCGAATCGCGACCTGGCAGAGAACGTTGCCCTGCCCGTCTCCGAGGTCGAAGGAGCGCTGCACGGCTGCGTCGGGGGTGAAGCCTGCCCAGTCGAGGATCGCGGGGCCTGCCACCGCGCCCGTGATGCCTAGGCTCAGGCCGGCGACGCTCAGCGCGCCGACCAGCCACAGGTTGCGACGTCGCCGCGGACGACGGGTGCTGTCGCCGACCTCCTCGATCGTCAGGCGAGCAAGACGGTCCGCATCGCCGCGCAACGCGGGATACGACTGGCGGGTGGGTGGTGCGGCGCGGCGGATCAGGTCGTCGAGTGGGTCGGCCACGGGTGCTCCGTTTCGGGTGCTCATACCGAGTACATGTCCGGCACCAGCCCGAACGTAATGGGAGCCGTACGAAACGGCCCCATCCGCCCGGGTGGCAATCCCCTACCGGACACCACATCCTCTCAGGCCGCTGTTCTGGGAGAGTGGACTGAATCGTGAGGGGCACCAATGATTGATGCGCGGCGGACCGTAGAGATGGATCGGCTGCCCGGAGGGTTCCGATGAACGGTCCGCGCGAAGTGCTCGGCCTTCCGCCCTTCGCGCTGTTCTGGAGCGCAACGACCATCCGCTCTTTCGGCAGTGCGATCGCGGGTGTTGCGTTCCAGGTGCTGATCGTCTCGGTACTGAACGCAACGCCTGCGGAGATCAGCATTCTCGCGGCGCTCGGCGTAGTGCCGTACCTGCTGTTCGGTCTGATCGTGGGCGCGCTCATGGATCGGTGGCGGCGCCAGCGGACGTTGGTCGTCACCAGCATCGGGCGTGCGCTGATTCTGGGAATGATCCCCGTCCTTCTCCTTCTCGATGCGCTCACCTTCTGGTCACTCGCCGCGGCAGTCCTGCTGCTCGGTGTCCTGACCTTGTTCGCGGACTCCGCCGCGCAGCCGTTCCTCCCGCAGATCGTTCCCCGGTCGTCCTTGGTGATGGCCAACGCGCGACTGGGCCAGAGCGAGACCCTGGCGGGAACGGCAGGACCCGCGCTCGGCGGAGCACTGCTCAACCTGATCGGCTCACCACTCCTGCTCGCCTTCGACGCTGCCATCAACGCGGTGTCGGCGGTGCTGCAATCACGCATCAAGGTGGAGGAGCGCCGGCCCGATCGCCGCGCACCAGGCCGTCACATCGGTCACGACATCCTCGAGGGAATGCGATTCACCTACCGGCACCGCACCCTCCGGCCGCTCGCGCTCTCCGTCCACGCCTGGTTCCTCGGCAACAGCATCGTGACGACGGTGTTCGCGGTGTTCGTTCTCCGAGAGCTGTCCCTGCCCGCTTGGGCGTTCGGCGTCTCGCTCGCGTTCGGCGGCGTCGGTGGCCTCCTCGGAGCTCTCGTCGCACCTGCTGTCGGGGCGCGGGTCGGAGCGGGTCGTGCGATCCTGCTGGGCCGTGCGCTCGTCATCCTGCCCTGGCTGGCACTCGCCGTTCTTCCCCTCGACGTGGACAGCGGCCTCGGTCTCCTGCTTCCCGTCGTCTGCGCCGTGCAGTTCGTCTACGGGCTGTCGATGGGTATTGAGGATGCCAACGACACGGGATACCGGCAAGCGATCGCGCCCGACGAGATCCAGGGCCGCATGAACTCCACCATCCGCACAGCGAATCGCGTCGTGTTTCTCTTCGGTGCGCTGTTGACCGGCGTCCTCGTAACGGCTTGGGGCTACAACCTGACGATCGGAGCGGCGGCGATCGCCTTCACCGCAGCCGCGCTCATCGTCGCACTCTCCCCCCTGCGCAATGCCCGCCACGAAGACGCAGAGATCTCTCCCGAGCAGGCTCCCGACTCGATGGACGAGACAACTCGCTAAGCGAGCCCGCCTGACGCCAAGTTGAGGTGTGCCCCAACGAGCGCTCTCTGCCGCCATAATGCGATCGCAGAACACCGCCACAGAGCGATCATCTCTACATTTCGCGGCGGTCGGTGTCGCTCATGCGTGTACCGGTGAACGATCCCCTTACGGGACAGGCGTCTTCCATGGTCCTGACGTGCTTGAACGAGGCCGGAGCGGATCGGGCTCAGAGCACATCGACGCGGCTACCCACTCCGTCATCCAGTGACCCGTTGCGAAGCTGCCGTGGCTCGAACAGGCTGAGGCCGTGCACTCCAGCTTTGAGGACCCGTACCCGCCGTCGCTTGATGAAGTGACCACTCGATTCCCTGGTGCGCTGTTCACGTTGCAGCAGCAACCCTCCGTCGAAGAGATCGCTGTAGGGACGATCGTGCACACCACAAACGAGCAGAGCCGCTACCTCTCCGCGGCGATCACCTACACCCTCTGGCGCCGACCGGAGAACCGAGACGATCCCGCCAACCTGGCCGACATCAGCAGCGAGCTGCGCACTCAGCTCGACGAACCACCAGTGCGCCCCCTTCCCGCACGACTCATGGAGATAAGAGCTCGACTCCAGTTCCCGATGCTCTGGGAAGCAGTGCTGACGACGCTCATCGACCCGAAGGACCCCGGTCCACGAACGATCGAATCAACGCTGACGGATCATGTGAATCACGTGCTGAGGAACCGATTCCGCGATACGCGCGTCCAAGGGACGCTGCCAGGGGAACTGCTAGGCGGAGCGACCGCGGCTGCGGTCGAGCGTGGCGTGGCAGTCAGCGTCGACAGCCGACCGGAAAACGGGGTTCTACTTGATACCGACGCTCACGTCCTCGGTATCGGAGCCGAACTCGAGGGTCGCCACATAACGGCCGTCATCGCACGCGACGATCTACCCTTCCTCAACCTCGCGTTCGCGACCAGACAATCCACGGGCGCCCTTTGACGGGCTGATCCAGCCCTGTACGGGAGGGGCGGATCAACCCCGGTGATCCGACCGTCCCGCGTGGGGATCCCTACACGGGATGCACGCCAGCGACCTGACACCGGCGCCACTGCGCCCAAACGACGTCGGAGCGGACAAAGATCCGAGGCGTGAAAACAGCCCTGACGGTGAGCACTACATCTTCCTCAGGACCGCCCGATGGGTAGACGCCCCGAGGTCGTTGGGATTTAGGGCAGCGAGCAGCCCGCTCTAGTCGAGTGGCGCGTGTCGGTCGGCGACCGTTCGAACCGTTCGCACGAGTTGTGGGTCCTCGCCTCGGGCGAGTCCGGCGTACTCGAGGCGCAGCGAGCCGTCCTCGGCCGGGGTGGCCTTGATCCAGACTCGTCGGCGCGGCACGAATAGTGACGTGAGAAGCCCGGCGAGGACGAGAATCGCGAAGAGCAGCACCCAGCCCTGGGTGGCGTCGTGGTGGATGTCGAAGGACGCGAAGCGGCGGACGCTATCGGTGCCGATGACGTCCGGGTCGGCTCCGACGTTCTCGAAGGTGACGGTACCCAATCCGTCGGGCAGGTTCGTGGTCTCGCCCGGCTTCAGCGTCAATGGTGCTACTCCGGTGTCGCCTCCGGTCAGTCGAGTCAGAGAGTCGACGGCGAGCTCGTAGACAGAGGTCGGCACTCCGCCGTTCAATCCCAGGTCGCCCGAGAACACGTTGAGCGAGAGCACGGGGTACTGAAGGTCCGGGAAGACGGACGTCGATGCCCCTGTCGCGAGCTGGTCCTGGGTGGGGTAGAAGAAGCCGGTCATGCCGATCTGCTCAGCAAGGCCGTCCGTCACCTTCACCACTCCGACCGAGGTGAGGTTCGCGTTAGTCGGGAGGAAGGGCACCGAGTCGGTGAAGATCGCCGTGCCGGAGGGGTCGCGGACCGTGATCGTCGGGGCGTAGCCGTTGCCGAGGAGGTAGACATTCGTGCCCCCGATCGCCAGCGGCTCGTTGACCTTGACGGTGCGCTCTTCGCTGCTGCCTCCGCGCTGGGTGGTGGTGACGGTCGCGGTGTAGTCGATCGGCTGCCCGAACGCCTCGCCAGGCTCGGTCACGTACTCGACGGCCAGGCTGTCGAGGTTCAGCTGATACGGGTCGAGCTGGCTGCTGTCGAAGAAGCGCCCCGGGTTGAACGAGTCGTAGGCCGCGAGGTTGTTCGCGAACCCCTGACCGCCCTCGACCAGCACGCGCTGCCCGCTGTAGCCGAATCCGCCGCCGATACCCACGGCGACGAGGATGCCGACCAGGGCGGAGTGGAAGACCAGGTTGCCGGTCTCGCGGAGGTAGCCGCGCTCAGCGGACACGCTCGACCAGCGGCCGCGCGGGTCGTTGTACCGCTCTATGCGGTAGCCGGCGCGGCGCAGCATCGCATGGGCGCCCTCGATCGCCTCCTCCGCAGTGGAGCCCTCAACATCTCGGACGGTGTAGCCGGCGAGGCGCTGCAGGCGCGCCGGCGTCTTCGGCGGGCGCGAGCGCATCGCCTGGAAGTGGTGCTTCGTCCGCGGGATGATGCAGCCGATCAGCGAGACGAACAGCAGCAGGTAGATGCTCGAGAACCACGCCGAGGTGTAGGTGTCGAAGGCCTGGACCTTGTCGAGCAGCGGCGCGAGGTCCGGGTTGTCGACGAAGTACTGGGTGACGCCGTTGGGGTCGGAGGAGCGCTGCGGCACGAGCGAGCCCGGCACCGCCGCGATCGCGAGCAGCAGCAGGAGGAACAGCGCGGTGCGCATGCTGGTGAGCTGGCGCCACATCCAGCGAACCCACCCGGTGAAGCCGAGGGTCGGCTGCGTGATCGACCCGTCGGAGTCGAAGTGGTCGGCCGGGCGGAAGTTCGCATCGGTGCGAGCCTGAGCCGTGTCGGGCTCGCGCTCGAGAGACGCGTCGTGGTCAGATCGCTGATCGGACGTCATGGATCACCGCGCCGAGAGCGTTGCAGGCGAGCGCACTGCTCGCCCCGCTGGCCATCAGCAGCCCGCTGACGGCTGCACCGCGACGGCGGAGGCGGGGACGATAGTGAGCTTGTCGTCGCGCACGAGCTGGATTCGATCAGCAGTCACAAGTCCTCAGTGTATGGACGCCGCTCGATGTCCGGCTGACGCCGCCGACCCGGTGAGTGACACGGCGGCCACACTCGTCACGATCGGCCTCTGCGGGCCTGCGTAGCTTGAAACGTTCCGCTCACCGATCCCCTTACGGGACGCCAGATCGCGCTCGTCCGCCTTGCTCGCCGGAGCTTCGATGCGAAGGCGACTGCGGCCGTCAGCGCGCCCGCGGCAACACCCCAAGCGCGGCCGCCGGTGATGAGGCGCACCAAGTACAGCGCGGCGCCGAACGGTGACCCCTCCGCACCCGTCCGCCGACCGTTCCGCGGAGGATGGGTGACCGCATGCTCCGCACCCGCCGGTCAAGGCCGAGCGGCAGGCGCAGCCTCTCCAAGACTGCTCCACACCACCGGGACATCCCGCATGACCAGTACGTGGTCGAACGAAGCGGAGCCGGTGGGGAGCGCGTCGAAGAAGCTCGATTGGACACGCGTCGTACGAGCCGCTTCCACGCGCCAGGCGTGGGTGTCCAGCCGAAGCGGCTCGAGCCGCCCCGCTCGCGTCGGCGACCAGCCGACAGCGTCCTTCCGGAAGAAATCGGACGCCGCGGACAGGTCGGCGAACAGTGAACTCGTGAACGTCTCGGGCGGGACAACGTGGGCGTCGACAGCGACACGAAGATCGGCGGCGTCGACGGTCACACTCAGGTCGTCGTCCGATTCGACGGATCTCACCCGAGCGCGTTCATGGACGCCCGGGAACACCCGCCCACCCGCGACTTGGGCGAGACGCGAAGCGCTGTGCCGGCGCGGGATGAACACTCCGGTCCGGATCCCGTCGGGCCCGTCCCACTCGACTGCCACTCGATGGGCCGCACTCTCACTCCGGTGGCCGATCCTCGGTGCGACCCACATCGGCCGGAAACTTCCCAGCCGGATCAGGCAGACGCCCGCCACCGCGCTCCCGTCGACGATCTGCGGACGGAGCCCCTCGGGCAGCAGAGACTCAATCACGACGGGGTCCACCCGGAAGTTGACGAGAAGACGCCGCTCGATCGTCGCGGCCATGCGAGGAATGGTGATGCCCACCCCCGAATCTTAGGACCGCCCTCGTCCACCTGCTGAAGCACCCCTGTGGAATTGGGCGGTCCTCCTCCGCCTCTCGCTCGCCACGGGGACGAGAACGATGCGGCCGAAGACCGAGTCGTAGGGTTCCGGTCATGGAGCAGTCTTCATCCCCCGACCGCGACCCGGACCCGTTTCGGGCTCAGCTGGACGCGCGATGGAACGCGTATCTCGCCACTCACACGCAGGCCGCCGACCACGGAGAGTGGATGAACGAGGCGATGGGTGACTACCGAGACGAGATCGTGCACTTCGGTGGGCAGCTTCTCAACGACGTCGCGATCAGGGAGTGGAACCACGAGTCCGCGCAGCGCGCACATGACAAGTACGTCACTGAGGCGGAGCGTTACGACCGTGATCCTGCGGCGTGGGAAGCGGCGTTTTGGCTCCATGTTCGGGCCGGGTCCGACGACGACTGACGCCGGACGCCCTCTCTCGAGCTGAACGGCTTGCCCGCGACCGCTGACCCATCCCCATACGGAACGGTGAACGACCGCCCCCTGGTGGTTACCGCTTCGTCGACCACGCCTTCTCTATGGCGGCGAGCACGTCCGCTAGCTCGACGTCATCTCGCCGCACGTCCCGAACGAATGCTTCTGCAGCTGCGGTGACGTCGATGGCGATGATTCGCCCGGGTCTGACTGTGGTGCCCTGGGAGCGTCGTGTTTCGACGTGGCCCGCTTCTTCCAGTTCCCGATAGGCGCGCGCTGCCGTACCGACCGCCACTCTGAGGTCACCCGCAATCTGTCGAACGGTCGGGAGGCGCTGGCCTGCCTGCAACCGGCCAGACGTGATTTCTGCCGCCAACGCTGCGCGGATCTGCTCGTAGGGCGGTCGAGGATCGTCAGCGTCGACCTCGATGCTCATCACGCCATCACCGTCGACACGTCAGCGGCACCCCGAGGAAGGCGCGCCAGAGACGTGGCGGCCAGTACCGCCATCACCATGCCGACGAGGAACACGACGCCGGCCACACCCAAGAGCACCAGTCCAACGATCCCCGCGAGCTGTGCCGAATCGGGCGTCATGCCCGTCTCGAGAACAGGTGCGTTCATCAGCGGAAGCGCCGCCGAGCCCAGGAAGACCGTGCTCGTGAGTAGGAGTGAGGCGTTGGCAACACGAAGAACGAGCCGCACCGCGCCGCGCCGCAACGCGGTATCTGTTTCGCTGAGCTCGGGCCAAGCGGTAGCGGGAGAGGTGACGACGCGGCGCAGAGCGTGCCGAACGGCAACGACGAGCAGACCGATCAGGGGAAGAGCCGGCGCTGCGAAGAGCCATCCCGGGAACAGGAACGGCCCTCCAGCGAGGCAGGGGTCCGAGAACATCACCGGACAGATCCAGCGACCATCGTCCGCCGGCTTCGACAGCAGACCACTCAGGAGTGCGATGAGCGCAGTCATCGAGGCGATCGTGGCGAAGGTCGCGCGTTGTCGAACCGTGGAGTAATCCGAAAGTCGTCTCGGCATCACGCTCGCCGTGCGTCGCCTCATCGCTCCATCGATGGAGGGCACGGGCATCACACTGAACACGCCGAGCCCTACAGCCGCTGCGAGCAGCAGCCCGAGCAGGAACGGGACCGACTCCAAGCGCGGATTCGCTATGTGAATCAGCACCGCGACCGCGAAAGCGACGAGCGCGGCGGCGACCGAGGTGACCATCCGCACGACGCCGACGCGATGAGCGCGCACTACGGCAGGCGGCTGTCGACGTTGAGTCAGCAGCGACACTCCTCCCGCGACGACGCTCGCCACGACGAGCACACCGATCACGACCAACGTGATCTCCGCGAAGCCCCAGTTACCCACGACCGTCCCCTTTGTGTTGAGTAGACGATACAAAGGGGCGAGGGTTTGTGTCAAGCGTGCGAAACAAGGGCAGATCACCGAAGGGGTCGACCAGAACAAGTATCCAATCCCAGAGAATCCTTCAACCAACCCGCCCGGTAGACGATCCCCATACGGGACCAGTGGCACGGCGTCGCCAGCACCTGCGCTGGTACGCTCCCCACCATTCGACCTACTCGAGGGGCAGCACGATGCAGACGCTTCGCAACACCGTGCTTACCGTGACGGTCGCAGGGATCGTCGCCGGCTTCCTTGCTGTGGGTGCGGTGGCTACCGGGATCACCAGCGAGAAGCCTGCCGCGGGAAACCCCGAGCCGGTTGCCTACTCCGAGCCGAGCTGGACCGACACCAGCACGCTCATCATCGGCGGTTACGAGACACCTTCTCCTGAAATGATCGCGACCACTCCCCCGCTCTCCGAAGAGTGACGACGGCACCTGCCGACGATCCGGCTCGCTGCGAGACGGGGGCATTCTCGTGACGTGGGAGCAATGGACGTTCTCGCTCGGAGCGATCCCCGTGTCGCTCATCGTCCTCAGGAACGTGCTGTGGAGATTCGGCTGCACAAACTCCGGGAGCAAGATCCTTTTCGCCTTCGGCCTCGGAGCGTGCCTGCTGTGCATCGCCCTCGCTGTGATCTGGCAGGTCCACGCCGCGAACGCCGACTGGGCTCCACCCCGGGACGACCAGAACGAAGTTGGCGGCCTCATCCTCTGGACTCTCTACTGGAATGCGGTGGCTGGCTTCTTCACCGCACTCGGCATCCGAGTCACCGACATCCTGATCATCGAACGGACGCGGCGGATCTCCGCCACCGTCGCCCCTGACGCAGCGTGAGGAGCAGGACATCTGGTAAGCGATCCCCCAGCGAAACAGTCGGGGGGCGCCAATGCTGTCGACTCGAGAACGCGTCACTCGCGCGCCTAGGGCGCGTACTCCTGTGACCAGTAATCGGCCCGGACCTCTAGGAGGGGTCCGTCGATAGCGGAACTCACCGTGATGGTGCGCGGGTCCCAGAGTGTTCCTGCGATGCGCGCTTGCGGCGTCGTTCCGAGCTCGGTCGACAGCTGCTCGGGAGTCATCGCGTCGGGCGGGCGCACCGAGAGCAGCCGCCAGCACCCACCGGAGGCGCACTCGACAGTCTCACTGACGAGCTCGCTCCCGTCTGGAAGGTCGACGGCCGAAGCCGCCGGCACGTCCCCCTCGGTCCTGAATACGGCCAGACCGGCGTAGTGCACGAGAGCACAGAGGGCGGCTGCAGCCGCGATCGTCGTTCCCGCGATGACGAAAGGGCGTCCGCGCTTTCGGGGCTCATCCATAGGCCCGGACACTAGCAAGCTGCTGTAGCCCCTAGCTGGCCTCAGCGGAGGGAACCGCGAGCACTCCATCCGGTCGCCCCAACCGCACGGCCAAGGGAAGAGCGGGGACGTCGCTTACCCTGAGCTGGTGGGGACATTCTCGAAGGCGCGAAGCGCGGTCGTGATCGCAGCATGCCTGATCGTCGTCACGGGATGCACGCCGCAGCCTGAACCGCCGGCTCCGCCTCCGGTGTCCACAGACAGCAGCTCCGACGCCGCACTGACCGGTGACCTTGGCGTGGCAACGTTCACGGGGAGCGATGGGACGGCCGGCAGCATCCGTTTGAGTGCGGCTGATGGCCGGCTGGCTCTGGCATCAGACGAGCTAGAGATTCCCGCCGCGACCGCATCTTCCTCAGGTTCCGTTGCGGTCATGGCAGCGCTGGACCCGATCGATGAGGGCGCCACCTGTTTCGACATTGCTTTCCCAATGGGTCTCGCGGATGCGGAGCCAGGGAAGCCCTACAAGGCCTGGCGGAACCTCGCAGAGTTCCACGGCGACCCGACAGCGATCGATCAGCTCGTCATCACCACCAAACCGCAGAACGATTCCGACTGCTCGATGAGGATCATTGCTGTCGCTGACGTCCGATGGAGCGTGAAGCCTCAACGCAGTGATCTCGTCGCCCAGGACGCCGGGCCGCGTGCAGCAGCGCGTGGCGAAACGACATCGACGGACGGAATGCCGACGTCGTACACGGTCGCTCGCAACGACCTCGCAGAGGACGTCGCGGCACGATTCGACATGACGGCCGATGACCTGTTCTACCTCAACCCGTTCCGCTTCCCTTCCGACGAAATTCTGCGCGTCGGCGAAGAATTGAACCTCACCGTCGCGGCGCGATGACCTCCACGCGGGCCACTCGATACCGGGCCTGACGTTCCGGCTCTTGATCAATCTGGTGGAGCGCGGTGCATGATGTCCCGATGAACGTTGGAGAGCCCCCGCGACCGAGTGCAGCGACGCCCATCGTTCTCGCCTTGGTTTTCGGCGGTCTTGCAGCCGCCCTGGGAGCCGTAGCCTCCATCTACATGTGGGACCCGAGCGAGACGTGCAGGACCCGCGGCGGAGGCAGCCTGACGGGAGAGGGGTTCCTCTGGAACCCGCTGTGCTCGGATGGGTCAACCGTTCAGCCGATATGGATGACGTTGACGACTGCTGCGGCGTTGATCGTGGCTGTGACATGCGTCGTCATCGCGGCCATCCGCCAAGCTGAACGTGACGGACGCGAAACTGCGTCGCCCGACGTTCTGCACGACTACTCGCGCCAGACCCTGCCGGAAGACAACGGTCTCCGCAAGCTGGGCGACGAATGGTGACAGACGGTGACTCTCAGGGGTTCTATCGTCTCGCCGTAGCAATGCGGCGTGCATCGGTCTACGGATCCGCGTTCGGGTGACCGCTCAACGATCCCTCAACGGGACGGTTGCTGCGTCTGCATCCGTAGCCCTAGGCGAAGGTGTCGGAGGAACTTTCGGCGGCGAGGGAACGTTTTACGCGGTCGCGGACACTTCCTAGTGTGAGTGAGCAAAGCGATGAAGAGGTCTGGGCCCGAGCCGTGGGGGGCGACGGTGATGCCTACGGGATCCTCTTCGACCGTCACCGTGGACGTCTCTACCGCCACGCGCACGCCTTGGCGCCAGGTGGGACCGACGCGGATGACGCTGTGGCGGTCTCCTTCTTCGAGGCGTGGCGCCGGCGAGAGGCGATTCGCTTCGTGGACGGCTCGATGCTGCCCTGGCTGCTGCGTACCTGCACCTACGCGCTGAACAACCTCGCCCGGGCGTCCAAGCGGTACCAGGCGGCCCTGAGCCGACTACCCGCGCCCGAGCCACACGAGGACCCCGCTGATATGTCCGACGAGGGCGAAGCTACCTCCGCGCTGCGCGGCCTCTCCCTCCTCGACCGCCAGGTAGTGACGCTCTGCGTGCTCGAAGACCTCACTGACCAGGAGGCAGCCCACGTGCTGGGCGTCCGGGTCGGAACCGTCAAGTCGCGCCTCTCCCGCGCGAAGAGTCGATTGCGCGAGCAACTCGACACCACCACCGCTCTCTCTGCGAAAGGAATCACCCATGAAGTCTGAACCGGGTCTGTCGGACCGCGACCACGAGCTGCGACGGATGCTCGTCGCAACACCCACCGCCACGCCGGTGCGCGCTCCTCGCAGCCGGCGCACTCTCGCCGTCTCCGTCACCGCGTTCGTGGCAGCCGGGATCCTTTCCGGCGCCGTGTCGGCAGCAGCACTCGAGAGTGATGCACCGGATTCGACCGTGAACATCGCAGAGGTCACCCAGGCGCTCACCGAAGGAGACGCCACGTTCTACGGAACGCCCGTTGTCATCAACGGGCAGGGTCGGACCGAAGTGCAGCTCGGCCCGGCACCGGACCCCTCCGCAAAGATCGCGACCGCCTTCGTCTGCGTCGACCGCGGCCGCTTCGATCTGGAAGTCGACGGAGAAGCCAAGCCGGGAATCAACTGCGACGGCGACACCCGCAGCACCACGAACGGCGGCGCGTTCCTGCCGGTCTTCGGCGACGGAGAACACACGATCACGGTGGTCGCGGACGGACGGACTCGGTACACCTTCTGGGCCTCGTGGATCAAGCCGGCCGAGGATCCCGAGCCCTCCGCCGCCCTCACGGAGGCACTCGCAGACGGTGTCGTGACTGAGAGCGAGTACCGCGACGGATTCGCCCGTTATCGAGCCTGCATGGAAGACGCCGGGTTGAAACTCTTCCGCGTGGACGAGTCCGGACCGATCATCAGCTACTCGAACCTCACCGACAACATCGACTCAGGAGACGAGAAGCGCTGCTACGACGGAGAGTTCGGCCAGCTCGACGCCGAATGGCAGGTCGGCATCAACGGGTAGCGCGCCACAACCAGCGGCAGTCCGGCGCCCGCTGCGCGTGATCACGCCGTGACCAAGAAGCGGCCGACGGCGCTCCGCCATCGGCCCGATGGTCGTCGGCGGGGCGTCCTATCGAATCCATCAACTCTCGTGTCCGATGACCGATCCCTCTGCGGAACAGTTCGGCGGCGCTCGCGTCGGTTGTGAAGGGGACCTTGAGCATCTGAATGTTCGCGGTCGTCTGCACGAGTGCCGGGGTGGCGCGATGCGTTGTGCAGGCGTCTGCGAGAAACGACAGGCGCATCCCGCTCGGCGAACTGATGCGGTGAGCGACCCCTCGACGGACGCCGCGGCGCTGGTAGAGCTATCTTCAAGATGGACACGGGAGGGCTGATGCGAGCCGAATGGAACGAAGCGTTCTTTGACGCGCAGCGCGAGGAACCGCTGACCTATTGGGTCTGCTTCTGGATTGGCGCCGATGACGAGCTGGCGGTGACCCATGACCCGCAGCGGATCACGGACGCCGACTCGGTCGAGGAGGTCCTGGCCTGGATTCACGACACGAAGGGCGACCGAGACTTCGAGCTGTTCGTGGAGACCCTCAACCACACCGAGACCCGCGAGCACGGCTGGATGCCAGCCCGAAACCTCATCCACCTCGCCGGCAATTACCGCCCACCAGGAACGACTTCCACCCTCTCTGCAAGCTCGGAGAACTAGCAGCACCTCCACCCCGGCCGGGCGACACGAGAAAACAGCTAGCCGCCCAGCAGTGCCCGCCCGGGGCGACGTCGACCCGAACCACGCGAAGCCTTGGCGGGGCAGCGGACTCCGGGTTGGATGAGCACATGCAGAGCCGAAAGTCGAGCAAACCAGCGACCAGCCGCACGTCATCGATCCGGTAGTCGTACTCCGAAACCGGATGACGCCGCCGCATCCCGACAGCCTCGATCGCTGCGGCAAGCTCGGCATCCGGCAACATGCGCTGATCCTCCCAGACGCACGGCCGGACGATCCCCATACGGGACGACCACCTTGGCCGCCCGCGGCGGACGCTGCGGACGACTCGATGCGTCCCGTACTTCTTTCTCGTGGAGGGTCTGAGCAGTGGTCTTTCAAGCAGGACCGGCGGACGTAGCCTTCTCAGCATGACGACGCCGGCTGAGTCCGTGCCCCTGACCAGCCCACGGCCGCCGCAGCGGCGGCGGCACGGGGCGCTGCTGTTCTTGCGAGACGTGGTGGTCATCGTCCTGGTGGCGGTTCTGGTGTCCAGCCTGGTCAAGACGTTCCTCGTGCGGTCGTTCTACATCCCGTCGTCTTCGATGAACAACACGCTGGTGCAGGACGACCGCATCATCGTCAACGAGCTCGTCCCCGATGTCGTACCCCTGTCCCGCGGAGACGTCATCGTGTTCAAGGACCCGGGCGGATGGCTTCAGCCCGTCCCGCAGGCCGAGGACACGTCCATCGCCTGGCTGTTCGAGAACACGCTGCAGGCGGTGGGACTGGCGCCCGAGGAGACCAACGATCACCTCATCAAGCGGCTGATCGGGCTTCCTGGCGATCACGTCGTCTGCTGCACGCCGTTGGGGCAGATGACCGTGAACGGGCAGCCCCTCGATGAGGCCTCGTACATCAAGGACGGCGAGAACGCCCCGGCCGCGTCGAGTATCCCGTTCGATGTCACCGTGCCTGCCGATGGGCTCTGGGTGATGGGCGACAACCGGGAGAACTCCGCCGACTCCCGCCTCCAACAGGGCACGCCCTCCAAGGGCTTCGTCCCGATCGACAACGTGACAGGCCGAGCCGTCGCGATCACGTGGCCGATCGACCGATGGCGCTGGCTCGACAACTTCCCCAACACGTTCCAGGGCCTCGATCCACGCTAGAAGCGACCTCCTACAGAATCAGCCTGGGCGAGCCGACCGATCCCCTAGCCCCACCGGGCAAAGGACGCCATGCTCGCGTCGCTTGTGCAGACGACCTCGAGCATTCGAATGTTCACGGTCGTCTGCACGAGTGCCGCAACGGCACGAAGAGTCGTGCAGGCGACCGCGAGGAACGACACTGATTGTCAGTGTTCGCACTCCTCTGCACGCGGGCGCTGCGCCGCGCAATTGCGCGGATGTCGGCCGCCGCTCAGCCGTCGACGTCGCGCTTTACACCTGGTCGACGTCAAGACGTTGGCCGGCGCTGCGCGGGTGTCCGGATAGCAACCCCTCATCGGACGCCCGCAGCGGCGGCCATGGCCGGTACGGTGGCCGCATGAAGGACGACGAAGAACGTCACAACCTGGTGGCACTCACCGAGATCCTCAACGGCTACATCAGAGCGATCGAGAACCCCGAGAAGCTGTTTCAGGTGTGCGCGAACGTCTCGGGAGGTCGCGACAACGAGAGGGCAGCCGTCGCCGCGGCATTCGAGGTCAGCGACGTGGTGGCCAATGCGATTCTTGACTTGCAAGTGAGGCGCTTCACGCCGAGGTCGATCGAGCAGATGCGGAACGAACTGGCCGATTACAACCGTCGACTAGCCGAACTCAACCGACCGTAGGCGATCCCCATACGGGACGAGCCGCCGCCGTGGCCGGTGTAGAAGTCACGCCGACCTCAGGAAGCGTTGATGTCCCCGTGGATCGTCAGGAACCAGGCCGTGTCGCCGTCCGCGTTTGACGCGGTGGCCTCGACAGTCGAAATCGGCTTCTCGCCGAGCGACGCCGGGTCGATCTCGTGCGGGCCATCGGCACAGTCGATCGCCTCGAGGGTCGTCGTCGTCCTCGTCGTCGGGCCTCCTGCCGTGGACAGCGATCCGATCTCGAGATCGATCACTCCGTCCCCGAGACATTCAAAGGTGATCGCTGTCGGCAGGGCGGGTCGCGCGAGAGTCGCTTCGACGTGGCCACCATCATCGTCGGCGTTAGCGTTCAGCGAGAGGATCGCAACAACGTCACGGCCCGTTTCCGCATCCGCTTGGCGCTCTGCACGCCACTGAGTGATGCGAGGGTCCTCCCCAGATATCGGGGCGCAGCCTGCGAGAGACGCCACGAGAACAAGACCAACTACTGCGCTGATGGGACGGTGCCTCATCGCTACACAGTAGGGGCAGGCGATCGCAGATGGACGAACTTCTGACCTGATGGCGAGATAGTGAAGCTCAGCGCTGAACAACCGGGCCTCTGTGCCCACGTCGATCGGATCTGTGCCTTGCGGTCCTACTCTCCCCACTGTCGCGTTCAGCACTACGGATCCTTGGCGGAACCGTGCCGGTGAACGATCGTTCACCGGACGGATGGGGCCGTTTCGCACGGCTCCCATTACGTTCGGGCTGGTGCCGGACATGTAATCGGTATGAGCACCCAAAACGGAGCACCCGTGGCCGACCCACTCGACGACCTGATTCGCCGTGCCGTGCCGCCGACCCGGCAGTCGTATCCCGCGTTACGCGGCGATGCGGACCGTCTTGCTCGCTTGGCGGTCGAGGAGGTCGGCGACAGTACTCGTCGTCCGCGGCGACGTCGCAACCTGTGGCTGGTCGGCGCGCTGAGCGTCGCCGGCCTGAGCCTTGGCGTCACGGGCGCAGTGGCAGGCCCCGCGATTCTCGACTGGGCAGGCTTCACCCCAGACGCAGCCGTCCAGCGCTCCTTCGACCTTGGAGACGGGCAGGGCAATGTTCTCTGCCAGGTCGCGATTCGGGTCGAGCCGGATTACTCCGCCGGCCAGGGCGCAGACGTCGAGCGTGAGGCGCGCGAAGCGCGCGTGTTCCTCAGTACCCACGACTGGGACCCGACGATCGCGAGCGTCGACGCCGAGGCCAGACGTACCGCCATCGAGCAGGAGCAAAGAGAGGCAGACGCCCGTGGCTTCACCGCGGATCCTGGGATCGCGGTGACCCGGCTGATCGCGGACCGCATCATCGAGCAGTTCAGAGAGGCCGGATACGGCGAAGGCGTCTCCATCGAATCGGCCGGCGGCTGCAACATCACAGAGGAGCAGGCGCCGTGAAAGCCAAAAGGACCGCCGTCCTAGAGGCCGTCTACCTCGCCAACGCCTCTGACCTGCTCAGCTATTTCGAGCGCCGCGTCTCGCCCGTCGCGGACGCAGCGGATCTGCTCAGCGACACCTACCTCGTCGCTTGGCGCAAAGTCGACTCCATCCCAACGGATCCAGAGCAAGCACGCATGTGGCTGTTCGGCGTCGCCCGCCGCACCCTTGCCAACGCTCAGCGGGGAAATGCCCGCCGCTCCGATCTGGCCATGAAGCTCGCCGGGACGTTGCGGGCGATGCCACTCGAGGAGCCCACCGCGGAGCATATCGACGTCCGACGCGCGCTCGACGCGATCGCTCCCGACCAGGCGGAGCTCATCAAGCTCGTGCTCTGGGACGGCTTCACCGTCATCGATGCCGGCAGGATCCTCGGCCTCTCCGCCAGCACCGCACGTGGACGATACCAACGCGCCCGCACAGCTCTCCGCGAACTGCTCACGGAGAAACAGCTCGTCACGGACGCCACCAGTTAGCTCCGGCCTGCCCCTGCGACCGAAGCGCTGAACGATCCCAATCCGGGACGCGAAGCGCGGCTGCGATGATCAGTCCATGCATCGAACAGTGGGCAGAGTGGTCAGCCGGTGACACCACCGCAATCAGACGCGAGAACGGTTCGCGCGAGGATCCGTCTCCGTCCAATCAGCGACGGCGGCCGAAAGGCGCCCATCGGTCTCGACGGAAGGTACCGACCTCATGTCGTCGTCGTCGGCGGCGACGGAACGCATCTCGGCGTGATCGTGCGCAGCAGCGAGGCTACTGAAGTCGATCCCGGCGAGACGAGCGAAGTGACCCTTCAGCTTCTGTACGACATCGACTACAGCTCCCTCCGCGCCGGAGCGGCCTTCACTATCGTTGAAGGCCCCAAAGCCATAGGTGACGGACAAGTCCTCTGAAGCAGTCGCCTCGGTAGGCCGCCATGCTCTGAAGACACGATCGAGCGCGTCGCCCGCAGAACTGCGCCGCAGCGTCCGCTGCGATGCTCGGCCGCACCGCGTGACGACCCGGTGATCGATCCCCTAACGGACAGCACCGGAGTAAGGCAGCGTGAATGAGCGACGACTCCTTGGCACGACCACGGACACAGGCTTGGATGAGCAAATGCAGACGCTCATCCCCCTGTCAGGCCGCGAGCTGTGGACCACGACTCATGGCGCCGGCACCGATGAAGACACGACGATCGCGATCGATCGCGGACTGCACGTCGCGCGCTGCTCGGTCCGCACCATGGTGCGCCCCGGGACTCGCGTCGGACCCCACGGTCACGTACACGGGATGGTGACCGACCCCGTGACGATCGCCTCCCTCGCCGCCGGCTGTCTCCTCCTCGGCACGCTCCCCACAGACTCCCGAAAGCGCGATGGGGTCGCCGTGATCGAGGAAGTCGAAGCTCGTTCGCTCGCTCTCGCCCAAGACCGAGACGGATGGACCGTCTCGGTACTCCCTGTCGACGGGATCGACTACGCCCTCTTCTCGCGCACCATCCCGGAGGGCACGATCGCACATGCCGACCTCGGATGGGCCGTCATCGCCATGTGGAGCACCGGCAGCGTCTACGACGGACCTCTACAACGAGCGGACATCAATCCGGAGGATCACCTGCCCGACCGGTAACCCATCCTCTAACGGGACAGCGCAGTGCGGTTGTGCAACCGAAAAGCCTCCATTAATGAAGCCCCGACCCTCGAGCGGGTGCGGCCACTTATGCGCACCACCATCCGCGCATCGTCCATCGTGAGCACCGTTGTGTCAGGATCACGAAATGAGGTTGAGCCGGTTTCCCAGCAAGCGTCTCGGAGTGGTGCTTACAGGCGTGCTTCTTCTGACTGGCTGCACGGGTCTCGGACCGGGAGCAGACCGCACACCAGCGAGCGAGGTCGTCCCCTCCAGTTCTCGCTCGACCGAAGCTGCCGCATCCACAGCAGAGCAGCTGAGCGATTTTGAGCAGCAACTCCCGATGCAGGGCGCCTTCGTCAGCCAGCAGGCCGAGACGACCGGCACCGCGCTGATCGAACGACGCTCGGACGGGAGCACATGGGTGACCCTCAAGGATTTCGAGACCAGCGGCGCGTTCGATGTGAGGCTCTCTCTCAAAGAGGGCGCTCTGGAGCAGGACAGCTCAGGAGCTTGGGTGGACACCGCCGGTTACAGCTACGAGATCGGCCAGCTCGACCCGGCGGACCCGGAACAGGAAATCGAGATACCAGGCGCCGATCTCATGCCGACGATCCGGACCCTCACCGTGATGAGTTATTCAGCTCCGGACTACCCGTCCCTCGGGTCCGTCGCGCTCGCCCAGTAATCCCGCACGGAGCGGGATGAGTGGTGGCGTCGAGCCTGCGGCTCCTGTCTCCATCTGAGACTGGAACTGTTGAATGAGCATCAACGATGGGGGCCTCCCGATGGTCGACGTGATTGCCGAACCGTCGCAGCGTGATTTCGTGCGTGCACGATGGCGGCGACGACTGCGAGGAGTGGCGCCCGCTTCCTTCGTCCTGGTGACACTGCTCGGCCTGTTCGGACCCTTCGCCGGCGCCTTCGGGCTCGGCATGAAGTGGGGCGAAGCGCTCGGCTGGGGAACGATTGTGCTGGGCAGCTGGATCCCAACACTGTTCGAGCTCGAGTGGATCCTTCTCATCGTCGGCGCCAGCGCCGCAATCACGCGATTAGCCCTCGCTCCCGAGCCACCGCCGACGACACGACCACGGCGACTCGTCACCACCGTCGCGCTCGTGACCGGCGGCGCGATCCTCACACTCGCCGTCCCTCTCGCCCTCTTCAGCTCACTGATCTTCAACAGCTCCGTCTACAAGGTGCTACCGACCGCGAGCGAGAACGGATGCCGAGTCGCCGTGCACCAGCACTCGTTCCTCACCTCCGCCGGCGGGGTTATCGGGGTCGTGCAACCGGGCAAAATGTCGGTCGAATGGATGTCCACCTACTACAGCGACGACGGCTACCTCCCCTTCAGCGCCAACGGGTACACACTCCAGTGGCGAGGAACCACGGCAATCATCACTCTCGGCGACGGCCCTGTTCAATCCACTGAACTCGCCCCACACGCAGACCTAGCATCGAAAGACCCCGTCACCTGCGACTGACGGCGAGCCATGCATAGAGCAGATGCCGGGAGCCTTCGGCGTCGGCTTTACCCTCCGCGAGCGGATCCGACATTGAGACAGCGATCGCGGGACGGGAGCGGAACTCGTGACGTTTCGCCGTTCGCTCGACTGTCCACCGGCAGAAGTAGAAGAGGGACCGCGAAATGACAGCGACGGGGCAGGCGCGGGAGCTACCGACCGCCACGAGTACTGGTCTTAGGGTGGCGATCACGCTCGTCGCGCTGTTCGGGATGATCGTGGCACCGATGGTGCTCGTGGTCCTCTCGATCCAGGCGACGGGCTTCACGTTCATGGGCTCTGAACCTGACCCTGAGCGGATCGCGGCGGGCAAGAATCTACGTGTAGCAGCAGGCACCTCCGCCTTCTTCTGCGGCATCGCCGTCTGGATCCTCACGGGGATCCGCGCTCTTCACTCCTCGCGGAACTACTGGGAGATTTTCCTCTCCGGACTTGCAGTACCCGCGCTACTGATCGCGGTAGGCCTCCTGGCATTCACCGCATGAGCATGCCGAGAACGTCTCGGTGAGCGATCCCCATACGGAACGCTCCATCGACTCTCCCGTGGGTGCGAGACTCGGAAGAAGACCCATCGTTACAGTGCCAGCGCTCCTCTCCTTCGCAGCGCGGTACGTTGTGCTGACGAGGCACAGGGGGATGCGGTGGAATCGACAACGCGCCTGAGGTGGGTGACCGGAGCCGCAGTGATGGCGCTCACGACGACGCTCATGGCCGGGTGTTCCGGCCCCGACACCGAGGCCTACTCCGATTTCAAGCGGGCACAAGACGAGCGAGACGCTCTTCCCGACGTCGGCACTGTAGGAGACGGCTACGACCCCGCCTCGATCCGTTACGTCGGCTCAGCCGACGGATTGGACGTCTGGATCGGGTCGCAGATCACGACCGGAGGCCGGTGCGTGATCGTGGACGGAGAAGGCGACAACGAAGACGGAAGCGGCTGCGGGGATGAGTTGTCGCTGAACGGAGCATGGGTCGTTCAGATACACACCGATGGCGCCGGTCCGGACGACGCTGATGGCCTCGACTGGACGAGCCTCGGTGAGAACGTCTCTATCCGCCGGTACTAACCACCCCGTTCCTCACGTCGACCGCGCGGACGAGCATGTGAGAACGACCCCTACCGGCCGTCCGGTCGACCATCCCTTAACGGGACGCTGATCAGTCAACCTTTCAACGATCTGATGACGTTCGCGGTTGTCAGTTCTCGAGGTCCTCTGCACAGATCTTCAAGGTCGTCTGCACAACTACCGGAGCCGTCTTTCGGAGCGTACGCCGACGTCGGCCAGCTGCGTCTAGGTGGTCTTCCGCCCGAGGACGCGGAGGCCGTCTGGTCGCACCTCACCCGTGGGCGAGACGTGGCGGTAGAGCGTCTGGCGGGAGATGCCGAGTTCTTTGCACAGGGCGCCGATGTGCGTTTCCGGCTTGCCCATCGATGCCATCGCGAGTCGCACCTTGGCGGGCGTCATGGTGAACGGGCGCCCGCCGACCCGGCCGCGTGCTCGAGCGGACGCGAGGCCCGCCATCGTTCGTTCGGAGATGAGCTCCCTCTCGAACTCGGCGAGGGCCGCGAAGATCCCGAAGACCAGCTTGCCGGCAGCGGTGGTCGTGTCGATCGCCGACCCCTGACCCGTGAGCACTTTCAGCCCGATGCCGCGGGCGGCGAGGTCATGGACCGTGTTCACGAGGTGGTGAAGGTCGCATCCGAGCCGGTCGAGCTTCCACACCACGAGCGTGTCGCCCTCGCGCAGTGCTTTCAGGCACGACAGCAGGCCCGGGCGATCATCCTTCCGGCCGGATGCGAGGTCGGAGTACAGCTGAGCGTCCTCGACGCCGGCCGCGAGCAGCGCGTCGCGCTGCGGATCGGTGGTCTGCGTCCCGTCGGTCTTCGAGACGCGCATGGACCCGACGAGCACCGCTGACTCCTGTCACTTATACGGCCGAATACGTGACAAGCCAGCGTCAACGCGGTGTGGAGTTGATCGCTTTGTGGCGGCAGTCTTTGATCGCTCCTTGACGTCGCGCTACGCGTGCGTCGGATCACCGAGGATTTCAGCGAGTCAGGAATTTCGCGAGAAACGTGCGGTAAATCACTGTGAGCTGGTGCAGATCGCTTACCACGACGTGTTCGTCGATCTGATGGATTGTGCTGCTGATGAGGCCGAATTCGGCGACCTCGCCATAGTGGGCGATGAATCGCGCATCGGAAGTTCCTCCGCCGGTATCCAACGAGGGAGTTCGCCCGGTCACGGATGTTACCGCCTCGGATAACAGCGCGACGTGGCTCGATCCAGCAGTGATGAAGGGGTCGCCACTTACCTCGACTAAGAGGGTGAAGTCGGTTGCGAACTCTTCTGCCGCCCGGCGGATCAAGCCCTCGAGGCTCTCGGCTGAATGAAGGTCGTTAAAGCGAATGTTCAGATGCGCGGTTGCTTCGGCGGGCACCATGTTGTTCGCCGCATTGCCGACGTCGATCGTGGTGATCTGGAGACTCGACGGCTCGAAGCACTCGGACCCCTCGTCGAGTGGTGTTGTGGCGAGTCGGTTGAGAACGCGGATGAGGCGGTGCACTGGGTTGTCGACGAGGTGGGGGTAGGCAACGTGCCCCTGGAACCCGCGCACCGTCAGGTTGGCGTTAAGGCTTCCGCGCCGTCCGATCTTGATCACGTCGCCGATTCGCTCCGGGTTCGTCGCTTCGCCGACAAGGGTGAAGTCCGGCATGTCGCCGCGATCGGCGAGCCACTCGAGCACACGCACGGTGCCACCCGTGGCCGGCCCCTCTTCGTCTCCGGTGATCAGGAGGCTGACCGACCCAAGGTCGAGCACTTCGGGCTGCGTCTGCGAGACCGCTGCGAGGAAAGCGGCGATGGCGCCCTTCATATCGCTGGCACCTCGACCGATGATCGTCCCGTCGCGGAGTGTCGCATCGAAGGGGTCGGAGCTCCAGTCGTTAGAGCCTGGGGGAACGACATCGGTGTGACCGGCGAAGCACAGGTGCGGTCCGTCGATTCCTCGGCGGGCGTAGAGATTCGGGGTGCCATCGAAGTCCAGCCGATGAACGATGAAGCCAAGGCTCTCAAGTACGCCTGCCACGACATCGAGGGCTCCGTCGTCGCTCGGGGTGACCGAAGCACATCGGATCAAAGACTGCGTGAGCGCGACGGGGTCCACGGGAGCGAAACTATTCGGCACGGAGACACCGTACCTGCAACATCAACTACATCTCGGAAAACAACAGCTTTCTGAGACGCCCGGTCGGCATCGCTGTCGCGGTGTCGGGTCCGCGCGATTCTGAGGTCGCAGATGTCTCGAAAATGCGTCTCAACAGAAACCGTCTCAGGGTCATGACTGCGAGGAGTTTGTGAGTCAAACTGGTCGAGTGAGACTTCTTGGATACACCCGCGTGAGCACATCGAGTCAGGATGCGCAGTTGCAGCTCGACGCGCTGGTGGCTGTCGGCGTTCAAAAGCGCGACGTGTTGGCTGATGTCACCTCCGGGAGCAAGACCGCGATCGAGCGCCGAGGGATGAAGAAGCTCCTCGAGCATGCAGAGTCCGGTGACACCGTGGTCGTGTGGCGAATTGATCGGCTTGGCCGCTCCTTGATGGACGTCCTGAACACGGTGAACCTGCTGCGTGACCGCGGCATCCACGTCCGGTCTATCTCTGATGGCATCGATCCGGCGACGTCGACGGGCCGGCTGATGCTCAACATGCTGGCCACCCTCGCCGAGTACGAGCGCGAACTGATCGTCGAGCGGGTGAATGCGGGGATCGCAGCGGCGCGGCAGAACGGCACACGCTTCGGCCGCCCACTGTCCGATCCTGCAGTAATCGCCGACAAGCTCGCCATCGCCTCCGATGCTCGAGCGAAGGGCCGCACCGCCGAAGACGCAGCACGACTCGTTGGCTGGAGTCGCGCCACCCTCTACCGTCACCAGCAAGCCCTCGCCGGCCGCGAGAGCACCGCCATGTAGCAAATGCCATGGACGGTGACGAGCGGTGGCGAATTCTCCGACTTCACGTCGAAGATCAGATACCCCTCGCCGCCTGAGCTCGTGGCGTTCATCGAACGACTGGCTTTGAGCAGGCCGCGACCAGCGCTGACCACGCTGCACCGCCTAGCAAGCGCTGAAGCAGATCATCATGGCCTGTCGGCGCCGAGCTACGCCACCGTCAGGGAAATCGTGCAAGCTCTAGACCCGGCGCTCGTAACACTCGCGTTGGAAGGACCGGCCGCCTATCGAGACAAGCACGAGCTGGTGTTTCGCCGACGCGCCGAACGTCCCAACCACATGTGGCAGGCGGATCACACCGAACTCGACATCCTCATCATGGGCACCGGGGGCGCGCCCGATCGGCCGTGGCTGACGATCGTGATGGACGACTATTCGCGCGCGATCTGCGGCTACATCGTCTTCGCCGGGGCACCGTCCGCGATGAACACAGCACTTGCTCTCCGTCAGGCGATCTGGAGAAAGCCCGACCCGACGTGGGCTATGTGCGGGATACCTGACGTTCTCCACGTCGACCACGGCTCCGACTTCACCAGCCACCACCTCGAGCGCACCGCCATCGAGCTGCGCATCCGCATCATCCATTCCATCGTCGGCAGACCCCAGGGCCGCGGCAAGATCGAACGCTTCTTCCGCACCATCAACACCGAACTCCTCGCTACCCTCCCGGGGCACCTCGGGCCCGGCAGCAGAAGCCCCGACCCAGTACTTGATCTGGCGGCCCTCGACCAGGCGATCGGCGCCTTCGTCAGGACCTACAACGAGCGCCCGCATCGCGAGCTCGAAGCCTCTCCGTGAGACGCATGGGTTGCTGACGGCTGGCTCCCGCGTATGCCTGACAGCCTCGAACAGCTCGATGGGCTTCTTCTCACTGTTCCGAAGAATCGCGTCGTGCAGCGCGATGGCATTCACTTCCAGGGCCAGCGCTACCTCGCCCCGACGCTCGCACCCTTCGTCGGGCACACCGTCACGATTCGATATGACCCACGTGACGTCTCAGAGATCCGGGTCTACGACCGCGACACCTTCGTCTGTGTTGCCGTCGACGAAGCTCACCCCAACCTCCGACTCAGCCTCCGCGACATCGAAGCCGCCCGCCGCGCCCGCCGACGACAACTCCGGCACGTCGTCAACGACCGCATTCCCACCGCCACCGTCCGGGAGGAGCCGCACAGCGTCGCGCCCGTTCCCCATCGGCGCCGGCTACGCACCTATGAAGAGGACGAGTGATGAACCAGGCCTTCATCGTGACCAAAGAGCACCGACGCTTCACCGAGTTCGCCAACGCCGTCCGCAAGGAACGAACCATCGGCATCTGTCACGGTGATGCTGGTGTCGGCAAGACCAACTCCGCCCGCCGCTATGCGAACTGGGACGCTCTCGAGCCCTACATCAACGAATGGGGCTTGCGAGGAGATCACGACGCCAAGCACTACGCCCTCGCCAACCGATCCCGCACCGTGTTCTACACACCCGAAGTACTCTGCCGACCCAAAGACCTCATGCACGACATCGACCATTGGCAAATCAAAGTCGGCCTCTGCGCCGACGAACATCTGCGCTCCCTCGAACCTGACCCGCCTTTCAAAGCACGACCAGTGGCTCACCTCGTCGAGCTACTCATCATCGACGAAGCCGAACGACTCACACCCACCGCACTCGAGCTGCTCCGCGACCGACACGACCGCGAACACCTCTCCATAATTCTGATCGGCATGCCCGGCATCGACCAACGCTTCCGCCACTACCCGCAGCTCTACAGCCGCCTCGGCTTCTCCCACCATTACCGCGCCCTCGGTCGCGACGAACTCCTCTTCGTCCTCGACCGCCACTGGAAGCGCCTCGGCCGCACCCTCGACCCCGACGACTTCACCGACGCCCAAGCCATCGCCTCCATCGAACGCATCACCCGCGGCAACTTCCGCCTACTCGAACGACTCTTTCCGCAGATAGCCCGCGTGCTCAAGATCAACGACCTCGAAACCATTACCGACGACGTCATCGAAGCCGCTGCCAGCATCCTCGTCATCGGCAACTAGCGCCACGCAACGATCAAGAGACGCCGCCACTTAGCGATCAACTCCACAAACGCGGCGCGCCGAGCAGTGTCGTCCTATAACTTGTCACTCATTCTACGACTCGTGAAAGGGTCGGGTTCGGGGTTCTGTGACGACCGATGCTAGGCGAGGGACGATGATCTCCGTGACTTCGCTGGTGCCATTACCGGGTTTTGATTCCCAGGCCCACGTCTCCTTCATTCGAAGCAGCCCAGTTGGGTCGAGAACAATCTCGGAGACGCAGGATCCCGTCGAGGTCTCGCCGTCCTCGTTGAGCTGGCAGTAGCGGAACGCCACCGTGTCACCGGTTCGAGTGCCGACAAGGAATCCCCGCCGGACTGCGCCGCCGGCGTAGGTGGCCCACACCTCGCCGTCCGCTTCGTGGTAGTCGAAGACAGTCTCAGGTCCTACTTCGCCGCCGACTGTGTCGCGGACAGCCGCGAAGCGGTAACCGTCAAGAGAGGGCAATGAGCTCGATGCGTTCATAGGAAAAGACTAGGGACGAAGTGACGGCAACTCCGGGGCAGGGGATCTACCGGGTCCAGTGCAACATCTCCGGCGAGGAAGATCATGCGCGAGCCGGCGGGAACTGTCGCGGCGTACGCATACTGCGCTGCGCCGGAGAGGCTGTTGGAGCGGATGAGGCTCACTACTGAAGTCACTGGCGTCACGCTCCGCTGTCGTCGGCCCAACGAGTCTTCCACGGCCGGGCACCAGATCGGCCCGGTGAACCATCCCGATACGGGACGGTGCCGGCCCCGCCTGCCGGTTGCAAGTAGACAAAGGCGCGGTCTTGAGTACGGTGGCGCCGTGAAACGAACAGGCGAGGGAATGGCGGGACGGCATTGCGCCGCTACGGCGCTCATTGCTGCTGGCGCACTGATGCTCGCCGCGTGCTCAGGTTCACCAGCTCCGGAGGGTGATCCGATCCGGGCAGCTCGCGCGTTGCGCGACGCGCCGCTGATCGTGCAGGAAGGCAACGCTGCCGATACCTGCGGAGAGTTCGTGCTTGATCAAACCGAGCTCGTGCCCATCAACGCGGTCGCATGCCTCGACACGGCAGCAGCAGCGGGCGAGGAGGCGGAGCTCGCCTGGAGTTCTCTCACGGATGAAGGGGATCCCGTCGTCTCTTTCGCCTACACGGCACCCTGGAACGCAGGGATCGTCTTCTCTCTGACAAACGAATACAACTCCTACGCGGATGATCACGGTTGGACCACCGGCCTCTGCCCGGACGCAACCACCGCAACCTCCGATTTCAGCCCCGAGACGTGCCCCGGTCCTGTGGAGGGATGAGTCCACGCGGACGACGAAGATGGCCCGCTCAACCATCCCCTTACGGAACACATGATCGTGGAGTGCTGAACGTTCTGATTCATGGCGTGTTCACCGACGTGCCGGACCATGATGCTCATGGAAACACGAGAACTGGCATGGGGCATTCTGGCGTGGCCTGCCGTTGCGGTCCTCGCGCTGGTGCGAACCGCGGGCAGCTGGGATGTATCGGGCGGGTCCGCAGCAGGGCTCATCGCGGGCACGGCAGCTGCGTTCACTGTCGCGGGCGCACTCCTATGGCTTCCCTCGAGTCTCTGGCTCGACCGGCGGACACGCCGCACCCCGCGCGTCGGGCGGGCGGCCGCGTTCCTGGGTCTGGGACTCGTGATCGGCGCCGCCGCCTCCACCGCGCTGGTACTCGCGTCGGGAAACGCGACCTGGCCCTCCTCCGCGGGCCTCATCACGGAATATGCAGTCACGGCAGGAATCGCTTCCCTCCTCGGCTGGCTCCTCGCCGCCACCCTTCGTGCGAAGAAGCTGCCGATCGTTCAGACGGCCGCGAATCGCGTGAACCGCTGAATGATCCGGGTCGTCGATCGATCAGCGTGCCAGCAGCAGTCCGGCCAAGCCGATGACGACCGGCACCACGGCAAAGGCCAGGAAGAGGTATGAGAGCACGAGTCCCACCGTCGACTCCCAGCGAGGACCGACGTGTCGTCGCGCCTGATGACCGACGAGGACGCCGGCCAGCGGGAGAAGGTACTGCAGCGTGGTCGCGACTCCGATGACCAGGGGATCGCCCACCCACAGGTGGGCCACCGCCAGGTATCCGACGGCGTAGGACACGACGGCGAGAACGCCCAGCACGAACGCAGCCCGCGTCCACCCTCGTCCGCTCCGCCGCGCGGTACCCGTCTCCTTCATCACACTCATACCTCCACTGTACGAATCGCTCCTCGCTCACGCCCGCCCCTCGGAGCATGTGCCGGTCCTTCGCCCGACGTCTCGTTCGGTGACACGACCACGCCTCGGCGAGCTGCTGTCCAGCGTCAGCCGGCGAGCCGGCGTCCACAACGAGGACGCGACTCGGATTCGGAACATGTCCGATGGCTGCCTCGATAGCCTCAGCGCATGAAGATCCGAGCCGGTTCGCCTGACGATCGCGGGCCCTGCATCGACCTCTGGCTGGAGGCACTCAGAGCACGAGACGGATGCAGTCAGGACGACGCGGTCGCCGAGAGGGCTCGAGCGAAGTTCCACCGGCCTCTCGTTCGGTTCGCCGTCATCGGCTCGGATCCCCTCGGGTTCGCTCTCACCGTCGACACGGGCGATGGTCCGGGCCGACACAGTGCGCTGCTCGAACTGCTCGCCGTCGCACCGAGCGAGACAGGGCGCGGGCTCGGCCGGACACTGCTCGACGACGCGGTCCAGTCCGCCTCTCAGCTCGGCTACCTCGTCCTGAAGCTGCACGTCCGCGCCGGAAACGATCGGGCGGAAGGGCTTTACAAGGCGTCCGGCTTCGAGCCTCACGGGGATCCCGCGCCGCATCCGCTCGGTGGTCATCCGATGATCGAGTACGCGCGGACTCTGACTCACGTCAGCAACTGAGGACCTCCGGCCACCGATCCCCGTACGGGCCACCTCGCGCGACCGGATCACATGCGCACTCAACGCTGGTCGAGCGGTCGGGTCATGGCAACCTCATCCCATGAGCGTGAGCGACGGACAGGCCTGTGCCCCACGGGACCTCGACGTGCTCACCGACCGGCTCCGACTGTGCCGGCCCGCCGAGACCGACCTGGACGAGCTGTTCCGCCTCTACACCGATCCGCGGATCGCGGAAGAGGATCCGCTCCTCCTCCATCTCTCCGCCGATCAGACCCGGGCCGTGATCGCGTATCGAAGGACCCAGTGGACACGGGACGGACTCAGCAGCTGGGTGATCCGCCGGCGCGACTCCCCCATCGACAGCCGTGATCTGATCGGAATGGGTGGATGCACTCTGCTCTCCGATGCAGCCTGGAATGTGGCGTTCACCCTCCACCCCGACCACTGGAGCAAGGGCTACGCGCAGGAGGTCGCCCTCGCCGGCATCGAACTCGCCCACCGCCTCCGACCGGAGCTGCCCATCACCGCGGTCGTCGCAGAACGCAACGCACGCTCCCGCCGCACCATCGAGCGACTCGGCCTCGCGCTCAGATGGGAGGGTCCGGACGCGCACAGCCCAGACCCGACCGCACGAGTCGTGCTCTTCGCCGACCGCCAGCTCTCCGCTGAACAGGTCCGCCGGCTCACCGGCTGAACCCGATCGCCGATCGGCTCATCCGCCAGCTCAGCGAGAGCTCCCCTCACGGGCAGCGAGTCGGCACCGCCGGTGAGCATGGCGATCCTCCGCTGCGGGAACTGCAAGCGAAGCCGACCTGTCGGTCCACCAGCCGGCGCCTCCCCCTCCCCGCTCCTCGATCCCCGACCGCAGGGCAACGAGACACGACGACACTGCGCTCGGGAGTCCACCGGCAACTCCTTGAAGGGGCACGGCCGTCCGTCGCCGGACGGATTCACGTCCACCTCTTGTTCATTCCGGCTTCGTTGTCCAGCGCCGTCGGCTGCCCGAGCGTTCGGCAGGTGGACACCAGGAGATCGACCTCGACCGGCTCTAGCTCCGTTGTGTCCTGGGTCGCTCTCGCGTCAACCGGCGTCGCCGCCGCGACACTCTGGATCGCGGACGCCGTCTGGTACGGGATCCCCGAGTCGGGTGGCCCGGGAGTCAGTCTGCTCTTCATCAGCGGATGGGGTCTTCTCACGTGCGCCGCCCTGCTCACGGTCGGCGTGCTCATCCATCTGGCGCCCTCCGCGCTGAGCCGCCACGGAAAACGCCCCGTCGAGTTCGTGCTGCCGAGCGCCGCACTCGTCCTCATCGCGGGGATCCTGCTCGCGCATCCGCTGGCGGGCAGCGCTTTCGCCTGACCCTCACCGGCATCGACCCTCGAAAATGTCTCGGCGCCTCCGGGCCCTCTCGTCAACGGGCTCTGGTGGCTTCACAATTACAGCAAGGGGTGCAACCGTTCGGGTCGGTGCACCCCTCGCTGCCGGTTGGCCGAACGCGCGCCAACCTCGAACGACCAGCAGCCAGGGATCGCCGATCGAGCGGTCACAGCCTAGATTTTCTAGACGGTCTAACTAAGTCCCCTTTCCGGGTGAGGTGGATCGTGCAGGCGATGCTGGTGCTTCGGCTGACCGCGGGCGCCGAGTTGGGAGCGGCCGGCGTGTTCGAAGTACTCGCCGGCGACCGCTACACCGCCACCACCGCCGGGCTGTCCCCCGCAGACACAGTGAACCCCGCGATTGCCGCGACCGTCGCGGAGCTCGGTCTCGACATCAGCGACCGCACCCCCCGCGCCGTCACAGTGGAGGACCTCGAGAACGCGGACATCGTCGTCGCCATGAAGCCCGGCCTCGCGATCCCCGCGACGACCCGACCGACTGGAGCGCCGAGAACGTCCGCCCCGCCGCGAGGCCGTCGCCGCCCGGAGGCAGGTCGCTTCGGCCGGTACGGTGACCGCATGGACGACGACAGCGAACGTCAGAATCTCGTGATGAGTACCGAGATCATCAACGCCTGCATCAGAGCCATCGAGAACCCCGAGAAGCTGTTCCGGGTGTGCGCGAGCGTCTCGGGAGGTCGCGACGACGAGAGGGCGGCCGTTGCCGCAGCATTCGGGACCAGCGACGTCGTGGCCGATGCGATCCTCGACATGCAGGTGAGGCGTTTCACGCCGAGGTCGATCGAGCAGATGCGTGCCGAACTGGCCCGCTATGACCGTCGACTAGCTGAACTCGGCCGGCCGTAGGACGATTTCCGTACTGGACAGCAGAGCCGAGACGCGCTTGAGGACGACACCGGCCGAGCGCGTCGAGAAGTCCCGCCGATGTCAGGAGGGATCCCGGTCTCCGCGCACTGTGAGGACCCAGACGGTGTCGTTGTCCGCGTCCGATGGGGTGGCGTCGACACTCGAAATCGGCTTCTCACCGAGCGACGCGGGATCGATCTCGTGTGGGCCGTCGGCGCAGTCGATAGCGTCGAGGGTGGTCGTCGTTCTCGTCGTCGGTCCCCCAGCCGTGGAAAGCGATCCGATTTCGAGGTCGATCACTCCTGGTACGGGTCGAAGCGGTGGGCGGGGCGGGGTGCGGTGGTCGTGGTGGTCATGGTCAGGCCTTCCTGTGCAGCAGTGGGAGAAGAGGAGGGGCGGGGACCGGTGCGAGCCGGACTCCGCGACCGCAAGGCCCTTCTTCACCGCGTCGGTCTTGGTGCCGGTGCGCTTGGCGATCGCTGCGGCGGACACGCCCTCGAACGCGAGCTGCGCCCACGCGGCGGTGCGGTCCGCGACGCTCAGCTCGGCGCGCTGGTCGTTCTCGATGATCTGCTGAACGATCCGGTACTTCCGAGCCGCCAGCAATCAGTCAGGTGGACGAGCCGGTCGTCGGCCCGGCCCCTACGCGCACCAGTCGCGCGAACGTCCGTTGACACTGCGCGCGGTGTCGCCGGTGCCGAGGTCGACGAGCACGGTCGAGGTCGCGCTGAAGCCCGGCTCGCTCGGGTAGTCGTCCGGCCGGCCCTCCACCGAAACGGTCTCGACGGCGAGGTACTGCCCGTTCGGCGAGAGGCAGACGCCGCGGATGCGCCCCGTCGGCGAGGTGCGGAACACCTCCGAGGTGCCGGACGCGTCGACGCGGACGACGGAGTACTGGGTCGCCCCCGTCTCCGGCGCGTACTCGGCCTCGAGCTCGACGTAGCTCCCGGAGTCGAGGAGCAGGATCTGCACGGGCGTCGCGGTCGCGCTCACGTCGGCCGGCGGGAGGGCGAGCGTTTCGACCGAGCCGTCGGCCAGGTCGATCAGCGAGCCCGACTCCGGATCGGCGACCACGAGCCGGTTCGCGCCGGGCACGAATCCGCGCAGCTCCGCGTGCTGCCCGAGCGGGCTGATCGAGCCGGGCGTCAGCAGGTCGAGCAGGAGCACCGTGTCGTCGAGCGAGTGGGTGACGACGGAGGTGGTGCCGGGCACGAACATCCAGTCGCGCGCCCGCAGCGGCCCGCCGTCGATCCCGACCACGGGGACCGCCTCGGCCTTCTGGTCGGTGAGGTCGTAGGAGTAGAGGGCGCGGTCAAGCGGGCCCGACGGCGCCTGCCCGGTGAAGGTCCAGCCGAGCACGCCCTTCTCGGGCGAGGAGTGCAGCTCGCGCACGATCCCAGGGCCGGGCAGCGGAATGACGCCCTCGGAGCCGGTGTCGAGCGTGACCGTGCGGAGGAGGTTCGTGTCGTCCGGCTCGATGGTCACGACGACCAGCACCGGGCCGACGACGGCGTAGTCCTGGATCCGGTCGGCCGTGACGAGGACCCGGGCGTCGCCTCCGGAGAGCGGGCGGACGCGGACGGCGTCGGGCTGCGAGGGGTCGTCGGCGGTGCGGTCGAGGGTGAAGAGGTCGGGGTCCTTCGTGGTGAAGGAGGCGGAGACGTCGGTGGCCGAGCCGGTCGCGGCGCTGCGGGCGTCGTCGATCCCGATCTCGTAGCGGGTGGCGTAGCGGAGGGTGTCGGTGAACGTGACGGTGAGCACGCCTCCGTCGAGCTCGGCAGTGTGCGGGGCGTCCGGAGCGACGCGGACGCGGTCGAGTGCGTCGGGCTCGAGAGCCTGGTCGAGGTGCAGGCGGGCGCGGGAGCCGTCGCGCTCGACCACGCCGTCGGTGCTGACCTCGAGGGAGGCGACCCGGGGCCCCTTCGCGACGGTGGCGGCGGTCAGGCCTCCGACCGCGAGGACGAGCACCGCGACGACCGCCCAGAAGAGCCGCGGGAAGCGGGAGGCGCCTGCGGAGTCGAGGCCGGGAGCCCGCCGCGCACCGCCTCCGGCCCGTCGCCCGCTCTGCGCCGACGTGCCGCCGCCGGGAGACGCGCCGGGCTCGAGAGACGCGCCGCGCTCAGGAGACGCGCCGCGCTCAGGATTCGCGCCGCGCTCAGTAGACATACGGCATCGCCGGCTCGTCGATCGGAGTGAGCGCCTCCGGCTCCAGCACGACCGCCTCGGCGCTGGTGACGCTCGGGTTCGCGCCGAAGCCGCCGCTCGCCTCCAGCCACTGCCCCTCCGACCAGGTGTCGGCCCAGCCGGCCTGGTAGACCGGCACGCCCACCGGCTGGGCGTCCACCGCGCAGCAGGTGACGACGAAGCGGGCGATGTAGAAGACGTTCTCGGGGTCGGAGGCGTCGGGGGTCACGAATCCGCTCACCGTCGCCGTGCGGCCGGCGAGGAACTGCTCGCTCGCGCCCTGACGCAGCAGGGTCGCCCAGTCGCGCACGCTGAACGAGGCCGTGTCGCCGGTGGGCGCCGCGGCGGTCACGGAGGCGTCGACGGCGCTCGTGTTGACCTCGCGCTGCGTCGCGGTCGAGGCGGTGAGGGCGGCCGGCGGGAGCACGAGCAGGGCGACGGCGGCGGAGGCGATCACCGCGACTCCGGCCGCTACCGCGACCACCCGGCGCCAGGGGCGGGCAGGCGCGGGGGCGTGGAGGTGCTCGACGTCGTCCTCGTGCTCGTGCTCGTGGGCGTCCTCCTCGGCGCCCGGCACGACCGCGAACGCCGCGATCAGCAGCACTCCGGCGATCACCGCGAGCACCACCGAGAACTCGAAGTAGCGGGGGTGGATGTAGAGGCCGAGTCGGCCGGTCGCCGCGAGCCACAAAGTCGAGACGACGCCGATCAGGCTGAGGACGACGCCCTTCCAGCGGGCGAGGAGGCGCTCAGAGCGCATAGTTCACCGCCAGTCCCAGCACGGCGGCGGCGAGGGCGACCAGCACGGTGACGCGCACCAGCGTCGCGGCCGAGAACGTGGTGCGCAGCAGCGCGAGCATCTTGACGTCGATCATCGGGCCGAAGACGAGGAATGCGATGATGCCTCCCGGCAGGAACGTGGAGCCGAACGAGAGCACGAAGAACGCGTCGACGTTCGAGCAGATCGAGATGACGAACGCGAGGACCATCAGCGCCAGCACCGACCAGAGCGGGTCGCCGCCGAGAGTGGTCAGCACGTCGCGCGAGACGCCGACCTGGATCAGCCCCGCGATGGCGGCGCCGACGAACAGCGCCGGCATCATCGCCCCGGTCTCCTCGGCGAACAGCAGCACGCTGCGCCGGGAGCGGTCGCGGAGGGAGCGGGACGGCCGCTCGCCCGCCTCGCAGGCAGCGCGGAAGCGGTCGCTGAGCAGGCTCATCGGCTCGGAGTGGCGGCTGAAGATCCAGCCGACGAGGTTCGCGATCGCGAAGCCGCCGACGACGCGCCAGACGAGGATCCCGTCGGCCCAGCCGAAGGCCTGGTAGGTCGTGACGATGGTGATCGGATTCACGATCGGCGCGGCGAGGAGGAACGTCATCGACTCCGACACCGAGAGGCCCTTGACGATCAGCCCGCGCGCGAGCGGCACGTTGCCGCACTCGCAGACCGGGAGGAGCACGCCGAGCAGCGAGATCACGAGCCGCCGCGGGAGCGCCCGCTTCGGCAGGATCCTCAGCAGCACGGCCTCGGGCACCCACAGCTGCACCGCGATCGAGAGGACGATGCCGAGGAACACGAACGGCAGCGACTCGATGACGACGCTGATCGAGAGGGTGAGGAAGTCGCGCACCGCGTCCGAGAGGGCGTCGCCCGCCGCGTCCGGGGCGAGCAGGCGCGTCGCCACGAGGACAGCGACCAGGGCGAGCCCGAGGAGCGGCCCGCGCCGCGACCGCCGGGCGCCCGGGGACGCGCGGGTCGGGGCGGCGAGCGCGGATTCGGGGGACATCCCGACCCATCGTAGGCGGGGGCCCTGCGCGGGCCGGCGCGGGGCGCGGGCGCGGGGCCGCCGGGTGTCGCCCGGGGCGCACGAGAACTCGGAAGTGGCCGTACGGGAGCGCGAGTACCGCGACTTCTGCGTGATCGCGGTGTCGGCTGCGCCCGACCTGGCGAGATCCGGCCGCCCGCGAGTGTCCGATGGTCGTCGCGCTCGCGCTCGAGTGCGACGACTTCTGGACACTCGGTGCGAGGGCGGGCGCCGAGGGTCGCGGGAGGCGGGCGCGGCACTCGCGCAGCGGCCCTCCGGGTGCAGGATGAGCGCATGCCCGCCTCCCCCGCGCACCCCCTCCGCGTGCGGATGCAGCCGCGCGCGATCGACGAGGCGCACCGCGTCTCGAGTCCGCTCGAGCTGCTCGTCGACCTGACCTTCGTCGTCGCGATCGCGCAGATCGCCCAGCAGCTCGCCCACGCGACCGAGGAGGGGCACCTCGCCGAGGGGCTCCTCCCCTTCGGCATGGTGTTCTTCGCGATCTGGTGGGCGTGGATGAACTTCACCTGGTTCGCCTCCGGGTACGACACCGACGACGTGCCCTACCGGCTGTTGACCCTCGCCCAGATGGCCGGCGTCCTCGTGCTCGCGGCCGGCGTCCCGGCCGGCTTCGAGGAGGGCGACTACCGTGCGATCACCATCGGCTACGCGATCATGCGGTTCGCGCTGGTGAGCCAGTGGATCCGCGTCGCCGTGTCCACTCCGGAGCACCGCACCTCCGCCGTGCGCAACGCCGTCGGCTTCTCGATCGTGCAGGTCGGCTGGCTGCTGCGGCTGCTCCTGCCCGAGGAGGTCGGGGTGGTGAGCTTCCTGCTCCTGGTCGCCTGCGAGCTGGCGGTGCCCCTCTGGGCGCAGCGGGCGGGGGACGCGAACTGGCATCCGCACCACGTCGCCGAGCGGTACGGGCTGTTCACGATCATCCTGCTCGGCGAGGGCGTCCTCGCGGCGGTGATGGGCGTGCAGCGGGCGGTGACGGTGGCGGGCGTCAGCACCTCGCTCGTGCTGGTCGCGGCCTGCGGGCTGGTGATCGTGTTCGCGCTGTGGTGGCTGTCGTTCTCGCATCCCTCCGGCGAGCTGCTGGAGCGGCGGCGCGGCCTCTCCTACCGCTGGGGCTACGCGCACTTCGCGGCGTTCGCGGCCCTCGCAGCGCTGGGGTCCGGGCTGGAGGCGGCCGTCGCCGCGACCGCGGGCCACCTCGAGGCGTCCGACACAGTGATCGGCGCGGCCGTCGCGGTCCCGGTCGCGGCCTTCGTCCTGACCCTGTGGGCGGTGCACGCGCCGCTCGGCGAGCACCAGCCGATGCCCGCGCGCCTGGCGCTCCCCGGTGTCGCGCTGGCGCTCGCGACTCCGCTCGTGGCGGGGACGCTCGGCGTGGGCGGGGTGCTGGTCGCGCTGGCCGCGGTCTCGGCGGGGCTGGTCGCCGCGGTGGTGGGGCGCGGGCGCACCGCGGAGTGACGGGGTCGGCGGGCGAGGCGCGTCGCCGTCGCGAGAGGCGCGTCCGTCACCTCGAGACACCGCCCTCGTCGGCGAGACGCCGGCCTGGCGGCGGTGTCCCGGCGGGAGCGGAACGCCTCGACGAGCGCACCGCGGCGGCGGCTACCCCCGGCGCAGCAGTGGCTCCGGGCGGCGGGGCACCCAGCAGCGGACGCGCGAGCGGTAGCGCTCGAAGTCGGCGCCGAAGCGGGCGGCGAGGTCCGCCTCCTCCAGCGGGCGAACGGCCTGGTTCCAGACGACGGCGCCGAGGAGCGCGTACAGCACGACCAGCCACGACGAGAGCAGCAGCCCGACCGCCGCTCCCTGCACGATGCCGGCGACCGCCATCGGGTTGCGGACCCAGCGGTAGGGCCCGGCGATAACCAGCCGGTTGGTCATCGCGATCGGCAGCGGCGTGCCGTCGCCGAGGAGCGACATCGTGAGCCCCGACCAGATCCCGAGCGCGCTCGCCGCGACCAGCAGCAGGACGGCGAGGCCGACGACCGCGGGCGGTGCCGCTCCGAGGCCCACGCCCCAGCGCTCCTCCAGCGCGGCGATCACCAGCGGGACGACGACCAGCGCGCCTCCCCAGAACACCGCGATCTGCCCGAGGGTCGCGGCGAGGTGCGATCCGGGTCGGCGGCCCGCGGTCGCGACCCGGAAGGAGAGGGGACCGGAGGCGATCCAGCGCGTCGGCACCCGGCCGAGCAGGAGCAGGCACGCCGCGACGACGGAGCCGCCCGCCGCGGCGAGCATCGCGACGACGCCCCAGCCCGCCTCCCCCGTCAGGGTGGCCCAGACGGCCAGGGCGACCGCGACGAGGAGCGTCCAGGCCGTCGCGGTGACGGCCGCCCAGCGGATGCCCGTGGCGGCCAGAGCGGAGGCGCCGACGAACAGCGGGAGGTCGAGAGCCGCGACAGGGACGGGATCGAGGCTGCCGAGCGTCGCGATCCGCACCGCGGGGACGAGCGCCACGGCGACCCACCAGGCCGCTCCGCCGAGCGCCTGCACGGCGAAGTAGAGGCGTCCCCAGGGCATGGCTGCACGGTACTTCATAGCTGAACCCAAGGAACGACCCAGGGCGTTGACGGGCTCGGCGCCCTAGGCTCGGAACCAGTTCCCGCCGCCTCCACGAGAAGCGGCCCACCACGACGCCAAGGACGACGCCGATGAACCGCACGACCGTGATCACCGCACTCGCCTGCGGGCTCCTCCTCACCGCCGCCGCAGCCACTCCCGCTGTCGCCGCGACCTCGGACACCGCCGGGGACTCCACCCGCTCCGTCGACGAGTTCGGCGTTCTCGCCGCGACCGACGGCGACACGCTGCTGATCAACGGGCGCGCCTTCCTCCTCGAGTAGGTCCTCCCCGCCGGGCACGGCCGCGAGGACGCCACTCGCGGCGCCGGCCTCCTGATCCGCCGCTGCGTCGACGTCGACGCCGCCGCGGCCGTATTCCTGGTGACGACGGTGCACGGCTTCTCGGGGCCCGAGATCCTGCCCGCCTACCGCGAGGCGCTGCGGCACACGCGCACCGCGCACCTGGTGTCGATCTCGGACAGCGACCGCTCCCCCGAGCTCGACTACGCGGCGACGGTGCACCACGGGATCGACGTGGAGGGCTTCCCCGCCGGATCCGGAGGAGAGGACCTCGTGATCCTCGGCCGGATCCACCCCGACAAGGGCACGGCGGAGGCGGTCCGGATCGCCGCCGCGGCGGGGCGCCGACTCCTGATCTGCGGCATCGTCCAGGACGAGCGCTACTGGCGCGAGGAGGTCGAGCCGCTCGTCGACGGGACGCGCGTCGTCTACCGCGGCTCGGTCGGGCCGGAGGAGCGGGCCCTCGTGCTCGGCGGGGCGCTCGCGGTCCTGCATCCGATCGGCTTCGACAAGCCGTTCGGCCTCTCCGTCGTCGAGGCGATGGCGTGCGGGACGCCGGTGATCGCGAACCGCCGCGGATCCATGGCCGAGATCATCGACGAGGGCGTCACCGGGTACGCGGTGGGCTCCCTGTCGGAGGCGGTCGCCGCGGTCGAGCGGGTCGGACTCCTCGACCGCGCGGCCGTGCGGGCGACCGCGCGCCGCCGCTTCGCCGTGGACCGGATGGTCGACGAGTACCTGGCGGTGTACGCGGGAGTGCTGGGGCGCTGACGCCGGTGTCACGTCGGCATCGGATGCGCGCGTGACTCCCGGCCCTCTTCACCGAGTCGCCCGGGAGGGCTCGTTCTCGACGCGGAGAACGAGCCCTCCCGGGCGACTGAGCGATGCTGATAGGAAGAGGCCGTGCCTCGACCTCATCTCTTCGTCACCCGCGGAAGCCTCCTCCACTTCGCCTGCGACGCGTGGCTCCTGCCGACGGACCGCTTCCTCTCGTTCACGGACTTCTGGCGCGGGGTGCCGCAGCTGGAGGATCGCGCACGCGCCGCGCTGACTCCGGAGTTCTCGGACGGCCGACAGGCGGCACTGCCGCTCGCGCCGCGCGACGGCGAGCCCACTCCCGTCCTCACCGCCGTCCCCGATCGCGCCGTGCACGACGCCGAGGACAGCGAAGGACTCGCCGACATCGCCCGCCGCCTCCGGGCCTTCGTCGAGGTCGCCGCGCGGACGGTGACGAGGGATCGGCGCACGAGGCGGCCGCTGCCGCTCCTGGCCGTGCCGCTCTTCGCGACGGCGGGAGGCGGATCAGGGACCCTCCGCGACGCCGTGCTCGCCCAGCAGCTCCGCGTGCTGCGGGAGGCCGCCGAGGCGTTCGAGGTCGACATCGCGATCGTCACCCTCCGCGCCGACGTCCACGCCTTCGCCCAGTCCAGGCGACGACTCGATCCCGCGACGTCCTGGCCCGAGCTGGAGGCTCCGGCCCTCGAGGAGGCGCAGAGCCTCGCCGAGCGCGCCCGTCGCCGCCGGCTCGTGCCCTTCCTCGGCGCCGGGACCAGCGTCAGCGCCGGCGGCCCCTCCTGGGACGGACTGCTCGAGGAGCTCGGCCGCGAGATCGGACTCGACTCCGAGACGTCCGCGGTCCTCAGCGGGAAGAACGTGCTCGACCAGGCGTCCTACCTCGCGACGCTCTTCGACGAGGAGCAGCCCGGACGGTTCGCCGAATCCGTCGCCCGTGAGATCGGCTCCCTCGAGCGGTACGGTCTCGCTCCGGCGCTCCTCACCGCGATCGACTCCGAGCAGGCCATCACGCTCAACTACGACCGCCTCTTCGAGACGGCGTCCGAGGACGCGGGCGTCCCCCGCGCCGTCATCCCCGGCGACCACGAGGGCGACCACGAGCGCTGGCTGCTGAAGCTCCACGGCACCGTCGACGACCCGTCCTCGATCGTCCTCACCCGCGACGACTACCTCGGCTTCGACTCCTCCCGCCGCGCCCTCTCCTCGATCGTGAAGGCCACCCTCGCGACCCGGCACCTGCTCTTCGTCGGCTTCGGCCTCACCGACGACCACTTCCACGAGATCGTCCACGACGTCCGCCGCGCGTTCCCCTCCTCCGCCTCGGGAACGCTCGCGACCGCGCTCACCCTCTTCGCGGATCCGCTCGACGAGCGCCTCTGGCAGGGGAGGCTGCGGCTCGTGCCGATGCTGCCGGTGCCCCACGATCCGTCCCGCGTCGGCGAGGCCGCCCGCGTCCTCGAGATCTTCCTCGACGCCCTCGCCGCCTTCGCGACGGACGCCCACTCGTACCTCCTCGCGCGGGGGCACGAGAGCGCGATGACGGCCGCAGAGCTGCGGCTGCGGGAGCGGTTGACCGCGCTGCTCCGGGAGGCGACGGCGGAGGAACGGGCGACCGGAGCGTGGCAGGAGGTCGCGGGGATGAGTGAGCGGCTGGGTGGAGACGGGCGCTAGCTCCAGCTCGTCGGTCTGACAGAAGAGCTTCCCTCCGAGCACCTCAACTGAGAGGATCAGGGAAATCGTGAGGGGGAGAAGTGATTGCTACCACAGCAGATGGCAGCCGGTTTGATCTACGTGAGGACGGCACGTGGGTAAAGGTGAGTGAAGCAACTCGAAAAGTGCAAGTAGACGGGTTCCGGCGGGCGCCGTGGGGCGCAACCAAGGCTGAGATACTCGAATCAGAGCCTTCAAAACCGTCCGGCCAGACTGACACTGCTCTGATCTACGAAGTCAGGCTCAGCGACCTGGATGTGCAAGCGTTCTACATCCTAGTGAATGACACTCTCGTCCGCGCGAAGTACATCGTCACCGAGGAGTACACAAATGAGTACAACTATGTGCGTGCATTCGATCGTCTGAAAGACCTTCTGGTAAAGAAATACGGCAGTCCCCTCAAAGACAACGAGTACTGGAGCGATGATCTCTGGCGAGACGACCCCTTCAAGCTAGGTGTCGCCGCAGCATCTGGCGCTTACAGCCACTACATCATCTGGGAGATCGCGGGCAGCCGCATCATCCTCTACTTGGGCGGAGAGAACTACATCGTCTCGCTTCTCATCGAGTACTCGAGCCTGGAATTAGAGACGTTGGAAAACGAGCACCAGGAAGCCGCAGCCCTCGATCAGCTGTAATCAATGCCTCGTCGGATAACTAATGCGTCAGCGGGCATCACGAGTGAGTCGCCAACACCTAGCGGATCTGAGGACTCAGCGATTGAGCCGATCGAGCACTCGACCAGTCAGAGGGAGAAGTAGTAGTCCCTCAGCAGCGCCGCCATCTGCTTGCGCCGCTCGATGAGGAAGGACGGGTAGTCGGCGGCCGTCGCGTCGAGGAGGCTCTCGGGCACCGCGGAGGAGCGGAGGTTGGCGAGCAGCTCGGCCTCGGTCGTGATGTCGCCGAGGTCCGGCGTTCCCGCTTCGATCTGCGCCCGCACGCGCGCTCCGTACTCGGCCGGCGCGAGCCTGCCGATGCGGATGTTGACCGGCGTCTCCGCGAGGACGTAGTTCGCGATCTGGTTGCGGTCAGCGGCATCGTTGATCCCGCTCGCCTGAAGGTACGCCTTCGGGAAGAGGTGGTGGATGTCGCCCATGCCCGAATCGCCGAGCATGTCCGACGCGCCCACGTGGTTCGAGAGGAACCCGCGCGCTCCGCGCTTCACCATCGCGGCCAGGTAGACGACGAAGTAGGGGCTCCGGCTGCTCGACGTGACCAGGTCGAGCGGAAGACCCTCCGTCCAGTACGCCTCGGACAGCGCACTGCGCTCGATCGACTCGAGGTAGGCCTGCGCTCCCATCTCACGGAGGCGCCGGAGGTCGAGCTCCCACGTGGTCTCGAAGCTGCCGGAGTGTCGGCCGAGGAGCATCGACATGACGAACCAGCGCCGCACGATCCTCTGGATCTCGGGCATGGGCAGCTCGCCCTCGTCCGACAGGCGCAGGAACAGGGCGTAAGCGAAGTTGACGGCGTTGCGCGAGGTGATCAGCGACGGCGAGATGAAGCCGGCGGAGGTCAGCGTCATCAGGAACTGCGTGAATCTGTAGCGGTTGGTGATCCGGTAGAGAGCGCGCTCGAGGCGCTCGAAGGACTCCTGCGCGATCGCGTCGTCGAACTTCTTGGTCTCGAAGTCGCGGCCGGACAGGTAGCTCACCATCGCGACCATGCGCCCGCGATCGAACTCGATCAGACCGGCGACCCGCAGGACGTCCTGGTAGGTCGGGTCGTAGAGGTCGCTCGCGTCGTCCTTGAGCCAGCTGATCTTCGCGAAGTAGTCGGTCTCGGCGAAGGTCGGGTCGTTCTCCTGGATGATCGCGTGGAAGTGCGGTGCGACGGCCATGTGCGAGAAGTAGTCGATGAACTTCCGCAGCTGCGCGCCGTACTCGCCGTAGGAGGCGATCTTGCTCATCGCGAAGTCGGCGGGTGTGAGCCGCGCGCCGCTCGAGTTGATGCGCACGAAGATCTCAGTGACGGTCTCGATGTCGAGGTTCTCCGCGAGGTCGATGATGCCCACCTGCCTGGTGCGCACGTTCATCAGCTTCGAGAAGTTCGTCTCGACGACCGAGCGGTCGGCCTCGTGGTTCTTCTCGAGGTACTCGCGGACGAGGCCGAAGAGGTTCTCGGGCTTCATCACGGCAGCGATGTCCGGCAGCCACTCCGGGTTGTTCCGGAGGACCGGGGTGTAGGTCTCGAAGCTCTCCGTCAGCGGGTTGAACGCGATCTGCATCCGCGTCTTCTTGTAGTCCTTCGTAACGATGGAGCCGCCGGCGAGCGCCGTCGTCAGCGCCGTCACCCGCTGCTGGCCGTCGATCAGGATCTGCTTGGACCCCGACAGCGAACCGTCCTTGAGGCGCACCGCCGTGTTCTGCCAGGTGATGAGGTACCCGACGGGATAGCCCTGGTAGAGCGAGTCGATCAGATCGCGCACCTTCGTGCTCGTCCACACGAACGGCCTCTGGATCTCGGGGATCGCGATCTTGCCGGTCTCCACCCAGTTGAGCACATTGCCCACCGAGTGCTGGGCGACGGTGTATTTGTCCATGGGTGGGAAGCCTTTCAAAGGGGAATGGACGGAGGGTGGCAGCGACCACCGACATGTCGAAGAGGTCAGGGCATGCGCAGCAGCGGCGAGGGCGTGCCGCTCCACGAATAGGCGAGTTGATCGCGAGCGCGCGTGGCAGCGACGTAGAGCAGCGAGCGTTCGCGCAATCGGGCGTCTACGCGCTCCGCCTCAGGAAGGTCGCGGAAGGCTTTGGGTTCCGCTCGATCACTGAGCCCGAAAAGAAGGACGTTCGTGAACTCCATGCCCTTCGCCCGGTTCATCGTCATCACGAGAGGCTGTCCCGGCTTGATCGCTCCGCGGTCCACTGGTCTCACCGTGACCTTCCGCTCGGCGAGGACACGAGCGACGGTGTCGCGGACCCACTTGTCGCGGACCAGGATCGCCATGGTCTCCGGCGCGGGTGCCCCGTCCGCGTTCAGCCACTCCTGGATCAGCGTGGCAGCGTTGCTCCACTCCTCCTCCGGAGAGGCGGCGGGAAGAGCTCGCGGAACCGGCCCCCGACGCGACGAGCGGTACCCGGCGATGTCCTCGTCGAGCTCCTCGAGGTCCACGAACGGCGTGCCCTCGAGCAGGCCGACGGCGTAGGCCAGATTCTGCGCCGTCGTCCGGTAGTTGAGGGTCAGACGCTGCGAACGGCCGACGATCCTGATCCCGTAGTGACCGAGAACGACTCTGTGGCCGTAGATCCGCTGCTGCGAGTCCTCGGCGATGAAGAGGTCGTTGGGACCCTCATCGGGCAGAGCGCGCAGGAGCTTCCAGCGCGACGGTGTGAGGTCCTGTCCCTCGTCCACGAGGACGTGGTCGGCGAGAGAAGGCAGACCCTCTGCACGTCGACGCTCGGCCGAGGCCGCGGCGATCGCGACGACCTCCTCGAAGTCGGCCTTCCCTGCCATGCGCCCGCGGCGGCGGTACGCCTCGATCACATCCCAGACCGCGGACCGCCGAGCTCGATCGAGCTTGACTCCCCGACCCGGTCGCCGCACCTTCAGGTACTGCTCCCTCGTGGTGATTCGATTCGGAAGGATCACGAGGGCGTACTCGGTCTCGAGGAAGTTCACGCTGCGGAGGTCGGGCGAGAGCGTCGGGGTGTCCTCCATCGCGTCCTTCATGTCGTCGCTGCCCGGGCGCACCGTGACGTCCGCAGTGCGCTGTCCGAGGACCGTCTCGACGTCGGCGGCGATATCCGATCCGGAGGCCCGCAGCACAGCGCCCGCGAGGGAGTCCACGCCCGCGACGAAGACACCCGGCTCACCGGGCGCCGCCGCCAGCGGGATCTCGGGGGCGAGTCTCCGAAGATCGGTCTTGAGCGCCTCGGCCAAGTTGGTCGTGTAGGTCGTCAGGACGATCCGCGCGGTGGGATCCCGCTTCGCAAGGCGCTGGGCGCGGTGCAGCAGGACGACCGTCTTGCCGGTTCCTGCTCCTCCCGACAGCCGGAAGGGACCCGTGGTGTCACGGTCGACGTACCGGCGCTGCTCGGGGTGAAGGAACACTCGCCACTCCGAGAAGTCGCCGTCGTCGATGGCTCGACGCAACGCCTCGTCGTCGACGATGGTGAACGAGATCTGCGCCGCAGGATGGGTGAGCGCTTCAAGGAGTCGGTCGTCCTCGTTCTCGACGAGCTCGGGCTCGTAGTCGTCGAGCGCGAGGTCGCGCTTGATCCGCGCGACCGAGAACCCTGTCAGGAGTTCGAGGATCGCGAGTCCCTGCCACAGAGCCCGCTCCGCAGCGCGCTCGGCGACCACGTTGAGTGCGGCGGAGTCCGGCGCAGCGAGCGCCTGCTTCGCGACGCTCTCCTCGATCCCGAGCACGTTCACCAGATCATCGAGGGAGTAGCCCTGAAGAACCGGGAGCGGTTCCGTGGCGACCGGTTCGACGACGCCGATGGGATCGGGAACCGGCGTGACCGGATCAGGAGTCGGCTCCGGCTCCGACTCGCGGATCAGCTCGGCGACACCGTTCACCGGATTGATCGTCAGCCGGGTCTTCTTGGCGACGGCGATCGCGTCGTCGTGCTTCCAGACGCCGATGAACACGTAGTGCGCATCGTCGCCGCTGCCCTGCACCTTGAAGAGCACCGCGCGGTAGTCGATGTCGACACGGCCGGTGCGGACGCGGTTGTCGACCACGTTGTGCAGCGGCTCGATGTGCAGCCCCGGCGTCGCATCGCTCTCCCCGAGCTTCTCGAGGAAGGCGAACGCCTTCTTCTTGACGGCCGGTTCGAGCTTGTTCACGCTCGGCGTCATCATGATGTACGGCATCAGTTCCCCTGTCCGGTCAGTGCGGCGGCGACGAGCTCGGGCTGAGCCGCGACGACGGTCCACCCCTCGGCCTCCAGGTCGGTCCGGTCGCGATCGTCCCACTCGAAGTCGACAGCGACGTGCGACTCCGACCATGCGAACGCGATCGGGATGCCGTCTCCCGCCTCCAGCCCCACCGCGGGCGCGGCAACGCCCAGGGCCGCCAGCGCCCGGGCGAAGGCCAGCTCCGGCTCGGTCCTCAGCTCGTCGATGACGAGCTGCCACTCGGCCGAGAGCACAGGGGACGGGTCGAGCGGCTCGACGACCGGGACCGGCAGCGCAGGACCCGACAGCAGCTCCGACGTGACAGTGATCGTCGTCGTCCGGTCGCGGAGGTTCAGCGCATTCGACAGGCTCAGCCACTCCCGCCAGGCCGCTTCGAACTGCGTGTCGTCGAGGGCCTGCTCGCGGTCATCGAGAACGACCAGGGTCTCCGTGGCGCTGATGTCCCCCCGACGGGCACGACTCACGACGACGAGAGGCCCGCGGCGGTACAGCCAGGCCGGATCACCGGCAGTATCGCTCTGCTCGTTGTCCGAGTAGACCTGCGCCGCCACCTCGGCGAGAGATCGTTCCGTAGCGAGCCAGAACGTCGTCACAGCGTCCACCGCACCCGAGAGGATCGCTGGGACCGCGTTCGCCACCGCGGTCCACCGGATCGGATCCGGCGTCGCCATCCACGAGACGAGGAAGTCGATCGGCCCACCGGCCAGAGTCGTCACGGAGTCCCTGTTGTAGCCGAACGTCTCCATCAGGTCGAGCGCCAGAGGCTCCGAGAACCACGTCGGAGGCACCGCTGGTGCGCCGTCCTGCAAATCGGCCCAGGTGATGCCGAGCACGACGTGGCCCGAGTCGCGGAGCACCGACCTCTTGAACGCGTCGTCGCCGACACGGTTGTGCGCCTTGCTGGCGTGGAAGGCCCGGCCGTCCGTGAAGATCTGCACCTGGATGTTCGACTGGTGGGACGACAAGGTGAAGTCGGGCTTGCTGTTGGCGACCGACTCCTGCGGCGAGAGGGTCCACTGTCCGGTGCCACCCACTCCGGTGATGACGAGCTTGTTGCCCTTCGGGCCCGGCATATCCTTCACAACGGCGCCGAGCGCGGTGAGCCGCTTCGCGAAGGCGACACGGAACTCCTGCTCCAGGTGCGACTCCGCGTTCTCGGTCTCAGGAGGCGTCTCCCGGAGCAGCCAACCAGGCTCCGCAGAAGGCTCACCCTCCGCACTCCCCGTCAGAAGCTCGCGCAACAGGCGTTCGGCCGATCCTCGCGCCACGCTCTCCGTCCGCCCCGGCGGGGTGAACGGCAGGAGACAGAGGTGGCAGGCGAGACGCCGATGCTCCTCCTTGCACGGGCAGTCACGGACGACCTCGTACGCGCGGTGCAGCAGATCCCAGACCACGTCCGGATCGGCCAGTTCGGCGAGATAGCCGGTACCGCCGGGGACGACGTCGTGCAGCAGCAGGGCCTCATCGTTGTCACCGCCGTCGCTGAGCGTGGGGTCTACGATCGCCTCGACCTGGATGTGGTCGGGTGCGCCACCGATCTGCTCCCGCAGACCCAGCACCACCGCGGCCGAGAGACTCGGCACGGCGAAGCGGTCACCGATCGTCATCGCCGCGGGCAGGCGTAACACGATGCCCTGAGTGGTGAGCGTGCGCGAGAGCGCTATTGTGCGCGGATCCTCCTCGTGGGACTTGCGAAGCGGGCACCAGGCGCGGTGCTCCTCCGGTCGGTTCGAACGTGACGAGAGGTCGAGCTTGCCGCAACGGCCGCAGACGCGGAACATCGGCGCCTGCTCGTCCCGGCCCGCGATCACGGCCGACGGCGCGAAGACACCCGACCTACCTACGTTGAGCCAGCGGATGTCGACGGTGCGCAGGTACTTCACTCCGAAGCCCGATCCCTCGACGTACCACTGCTTCACCACGTCCGAGGGGTCGATGTCGGCCGCGACAAAGGTCGTGAAGGCGACACGCTTGCGGTCGTCCCGGCTGTCGCTGATCTGCGACTCGTCGCGGCGGATCTCGGCCGAGACCCGCTCCAGCTCCACGACCTCGAAGCGCTGGCGGGTGTCGGCGATCGCGCCACTTCCGCACCGCGGGCACGAGCCGGTGGTCGGCGCTGTTCCGACGGCCTTCGCGAATCCGCACGCCGCGCAGAAGGCCCACGTGCTGATCGCCGCGCCGTCGGTACCGAGGTCGACGGCATCGACGAGCACCTCAAGTCCGTGCGCATAGAAGGTCGCTCCGGGCGCCAGCTCGCGCAGGGCGTTCGCCGACCCGCGCTGGTAAGAGACGGCGTCGGTCTGGTACTGCTCGGTGTCGGGGTCGATCCAGCTCAGGGCGACGTCGAGTGTGACGGAGTCGTCGAGCAGGGTGTAGTTCGGGAGGATCCCGTACTCCTCGAGCACCGCGATCCAATGCTCTCCCCGGAGGGTCGAGAGCTGCCCCTTCGTCATGCGGAGTGCAGCGAGGGCGGAGCGGTGGGCGCGCTTGTCGTCGTCGATCGCCGCCGGCGACTCGGCCCGCTGCTGCAGCTCGGGGATGCTCTGCTCGATCTGCGCGCGCCGGTGCGAGAGGGTCTCGACCGTACGAGCCCAGCGAGCGGAGGCGTCGTAGAGGTGGCGGGCGAGTGCGCTGGAGCCGGGTCCGTCCACCCGCGTCGCCCATTCGCGGAGGCTTTCGACAGCTGCCGAGGACAGCGTGTCGAAGGTACCCAGGAAGCGGGCGAGGTGCTCCTCGCTGTTCGTCTCCGCCTCGACGATGAGGTCCCCGAGGAACGTGTCGGGCCCGGCCTGTCCGATCGCGCCCTGCGCCGTCCGAGGGTGCGAGCGCTTCGCCGTGCGGGCGAAACCGTCGACGAGGTGTGCGAGGTACTGCCTGCGGAGGATCTCGTCGGCGCTGAGGTAGGTGGCCGGCGGGCGGACTGCTCCGTTGATGATCGACAGCGGGTCGCCGAGGCGGGGCAAGTTCTCGCCGCGACCGGTCACGAAGGCGAGGTTCAGGGCGTTGCCCGTGAGCCTGCCCGCGCGTCCGACGCGCTGCAGGTAGGAGGCGACACTCCGCGGCAGCGAGGCGAGCATCACGGTCGAGAGGTCACCGATGTCGATGCCCATCTCGAGCGTCGGCGTCGCGACGAGCACGTTCGGCGACTGGGGCTCCTGGTCGCCCCGCTTGAAGCCGTCCTCGTAGGCGAGGCGGTCCTCGGCGGTGAGCAGGCTCGTGTGCTCCCGCGACACGATCCGGCGCATGTCCGTCGAGCGGTAGAGCTTCCGGTAGTAGTTCTCACCCCTCGGCTGACGGCGGAGGCGTCCGGCACACCGGACCACGGTGCAGGGTGCGCCCTCGAGCTGATCGATGACGGCGACGGACCCGGGCACGACGGTGCGGCAGACGTCGCACTCGAGGGTGTGGCGGCGGGCCTGAAGATCGTCGTCTCTGGTCGGCGCGAGGATGATCGCGCTCGGCTGCAGCGCGTAGATCCGGGCGGCGGAGGCACTGATCGTCACGGTGATCGTGCCGCTCGTCGCCAACTGATCGAGCAGCCGCACGGCGAGCGTCCCACCGTCGTGAGCCGAGACGCCGAGCACCTTCTTCGTCCACACCGCGTACCAGCTCTGGGCCGATCCGACGCTGTCGAGGTTGTCGGTGCGGGCCGTGCGGGCCTTCGACCCGCCGACGCGGGGGAACGCCGGAGCAGGGCGACCGGGCGGGAAAGCGGGTGCGCCCTGCCCCCGGTTGCGGCCGCCCCAGATCAGCCAACGGTTGCCGTCGTCGATGATGTAGGGAGTGAGCCAGTCATGCGCGATGGCTCCGCGCTCGCGCATCCGCTCGAGAACGCCGCGGACCCACATCGTGAGAACCGCATCCGGCACCTCGGGCGCAGCTTCGCCGTCGAGCGTCACGCTCCGCTCGAAGCCCTCGATCAACGGCCGCGCCAGGGTCGACAGCCGCTCCGCGGTCCCGGCGTAAACCTCCGCGACGACGCTCCCCGTGAGCTCGAGAGTGCGGCCGAGCCGCGACTGCAGCCCGAACTCGAGCGCCGCGTCGAACTGCAAGCGGCGCTTCGCCCTGTTGCGGACGGGTGCCGGCACGGAGCGCAGCGTCGCCGAATCCCAGAAGCGGGGGAACTCGTCGCGATCGGCGAGCTCGGGAGGCAGGATCCGGTAGCGCTTGAAGGGATCATCACCTGCCCTGGCGATCACCTCGTCGGCCAGATCCGCGAGAGTTATCGGGTCGTCGCCCACCGCATCCCTGAGCACTGAGCGCAGCGTGAGGGTGTGCGAGCGGCTCTGGATGAACCCGGCGCGGTGTGCCGCGTCCTGCACGCTGTCGGTGAAGACAAGCGCCTTCTTCTCGGCCGGGTTCAGACCAAGGGCGCCGAACATCGTCGACAGCGTCACCGAGAGGAGCGTTGCGATCGCACTGCCGAGAAAGCGGATGCCGTCGGCCTGCAGGCAGGCCGGACACAGGTCGTCCATCGAGTCGCTGTCGGCGTCGTCTCCGACGAGGGTGAGGACGGGGAGCATCGACCCGGCGAGCAGCTCCTCGTCGTCGTCGCTCGGCACGCTGTCGAGGATGCGCCGCTGTCGGACGGCGAAGAACCGCAGCCCGTCGCGGAGGGCGGTCTCGAAGCCCTCGTTCCCCCAGGCCGTGTCGGCCTCGAGCGGCGCGTACATCAAGGCACGGAAGCGCCCCTCCTTCGCTGCCTTCTTCTTGCGGATCGCATCGTCGTTGCTGTCGAGATCGGTACCGACCGGCGCGAGTGAGACGCCCCAGCCCGAACGACCGCAGTGCCGGCAGTACAAAGCAGGGAACGCGTCGGCTCCACTGGGGTCGAAGGCGTCCGTCGTCTCCGAGAGCTCCAGCTCGCCGTCGTCACCCCACAGGTAGGAGGGGGCACCGGTCGCGATGCGGTCGATGCGCGTCAGTTCGCGGACCCAGAGATGCAGGTCGACGCTGAGGGCGGAGCGTCCTGCGATGGCACGCACGTGACTCAGCGCGGAGGCGACGTGGCCGACGAACGCGGAGCGGTCACTGATCTCGGCCTCGCTCGGCGCCGCGCTCTCGAACAGGGCGAGGGCGAGTTCGCTGAGGCCCGTCGCCTCTGCTGTCGCCGCCAGCAGCCGCTGCACGAACGGATGCGCCCGCGCCAGGTCGAGCAGGAGCGCGGAGTCGGCCGCGGCCAGGCGATCGCCGTCGAGCTGCCAGAGTCGGCCGAGGACGGTGAGGGCGCGTTCGCGCGAATCGGCCTCGTCGGGCAGCTCCCTCACAGCCTTCTTCACCGCCGCGACGACGTCGTCATCGACATCCTGACGAAGGCCCGTGGGGCCGACCCCGATCCTCTCGCGCGCTCCGGCGGTCCACTCCTCGACCGAGACCCTCGACTCTGTGACCACAGCGGCGGAGTCGAACCGCTCACCGAAGACCGTGTGAGCGAAGGCGATCATCGCGGCCGGGTCGCCCTTGTCGCCGAGCGTCGCCGAGGTCGCGATCGGGGTGATGCGCCCGAGCGGTCGCGCCCGGTCGTCTTCGGTCACGGCGGAGGAGTCGGTCCAGTAGCTCTTGAGGCGCAGCCCGAGCCGGCGCAGCAGCATCGCGACATCGGTGCCCTGGGCGCCGTCGTAGGTGTGGAACTCGTCGAGCACGAGGTACTGGAGGCTCTCGGCGCTCTGCTCCCAGATGCCGGCGTCGTCGGAGCGGAGCAGCAGCTGGTCGAGCATCTTGTAGTTCGTGAGCAGGATGTCGGGCGCGGTCTGCCGGATCGTGTGGCGATCGGAAATGAGTCCGGCTGGTGAAACGGCTGTCCGCACCGGCCCCTGCTCGCCGGTGTAGAGCGCCGCTGTGATGCCCGAGAGGGCGGCGTTCTCGGCGAGGAGGCGCGTCAGGCGCTGAGCCTGATCGTTCGCCAGAGCGTTCATCGGGTAGAGGATGAGCGCCTTGGTCCCGGTCTGACCGGCACGCTTCGCGCGGAGCACGTGGTCGACGATCGGGTAGAGGAATGCCTCGGTCTTTCCCGATCCCGTGCCGGTCGTGACCAGGGTCGGCCGCGGACGGGGCTTGTCCGGTCCGAGATCCATCGAGGTGAGGCGCTCGAAGGCGCGCGCCTGGTGCCCGTAGGGCGTGAAGTCGCCGGCCCAGTCGCCGATCGAACGCTGCCAGCCTGCCTCCGCCTCACGGAACGGTAGCCGCAGGCGCAGGTAGGGACCACGGAACAGTCCGCTCGCCGGGTCGTTGAGGAACTCGTCGAGCCTCGCCGCTGCGTCCGGATCGCTGAGAGCGAAGGTCGTGGTCAGGTAGTCGACCAAGCCCTCGCGGATGTCCTCCGCCTGGACCGTCGGGAGCAGCTCGCTCACGAGCGCTCCTCGAGCAGCTTCTCGAAGTGCGCGTACGCCTGCCGCATGTCGGCCTCCCGGTCGAGGTTCACGAACGGGAGTTCGTACGTGTAGGTGTTTCCCGAGGCGTTGGTAGCGGTCCGCTCGGGCTCGGTGATCGCGTCGCCCTTCTTGCGCCAGACCTGCTGGACGGACATGGGGACGAGGCGCCCGTTCGCGTCAAAGAGGTACTCTCGCCTGTCGAAGCCGTACAGCACTGGGAATTGCGTACGGTAAGTCGTACAGAGATCCTCCATAGAGACGCCGAGGCCGATAGCGACAATGACATCTATCTCAAGCTGAGCCTGATGCCGGTCGGAAGCACGCCTAAGCGGAGTGGACCGCGTCCACTCTCGGGTGAAGGTTCCGAGATGTGGCCTGCCAGGGTAATCGATTCCTCCAGTCCAAGAGGTCGAGACATCTTGCGACACCGCATCGCGCCAAAAAGCTGCGTATGCATCTGTGACACAATTTAGGCGAGCGGCGCGAAGAACGGCGGCAGAACGCAAGGTGCCGAGCACAGGGAGCGGGAGCCTCTTTACGGCTTCGACGGAAATGGTCGACTTAGGCGCAGATCGAATCAAGAAGTCGCTTGTAAGCGACGAAGCGGCGACCAGCAGGGTCGCTAGAGAAGCGACATCAGTACCGGCACTCGAGACGCCGTGGATGTGCGCAGCGCCAGGTGGAATAAGGCTTGGATAAAATGTTCTTACCCCTGAGTTCGCGGCCATATTCCTCCACGCCACCCGGTAAACCCCGCGGGCTGGTCGTCGTTCGACTCGTCCCCAATGGGTATAAGCAGCGTCATAGAGACGCCGATCGCCAGTCGGCTTATAGGAAGTCACAGGGATTGCGTCTGGAAGCAAGGCCTCAAGATCGGTGACGGACCAGTCCTGATTATGCAACATTGTCGAGTTGGGCATTTTATACATTGGGTTCGACACATAAAGATGCGGTCCTTGAAGGATTACCTCCTCCCACGACGAGGGCGCTCCCCACTCGTTCTCAAAAAATCCCTTTTTTCGATCAATGCTCTCGTCCCAGCCGCGTGAGAATTCGACTCCTAAGCGCTCGATCCTCTCCGCGGTTGCTAACTTTTGAATGACTGCGGCAGACGCACGATTCACAGTAGAAAGCATTCGCGTCTCGAGGAGCGGCACAGTCGGCTCCTCAAGCACGTCGTGCCAGGCGGACAACTCCGCTTCAGTCACTGAAGTGATGCGCCCGCCGTGGGCTCGCACGTCCCAGCTTCCCGAGTCCGTCTTGATTCCTGGTTCGCTACCTGCGCCATCGTGCCGCAAAGAATCTTCGATTGTCGATGGCTGATAGATATAGGAGGCATTTAGGAACGACGGTGCGTCTCGTCGCCCACCATAAACGTTCACCCCGAAACGCTTACTATCTTTGATCTCAAAAAGCATAAGTGAATTAATAAATTGCCAGTGCCTGCGGAGGCGCGAATAAACTTCTGACCGAAAACTCCCAGCGCCTTCGTCGGTGAAGTGAGACTCCAAATGTACAAGTGACGTCACTCCCCTGATCGACTGGGAGCGCCAACAATGCTCAATGAAACATCGGTAGAGGTCTGGTTGAAGTCCCGTCAGAGTGGGAAAGTTGGCGCTAGAACCAACATATTCAGCGACGGCGGAAACCTCAGTGACTCCGTCAGTAACAAGCTGCCGTACCCAATTCACACGCAGCGCCGACTCGCGCCGCCTTTGCATCTCGACTTGGCTCGGTCTAACTGCGAGCTGCCACCAGGGGTCGCCTTCGGCCAGAAGTGCGCTGACGTCCGACCGCGGTCGCACCCAAGGAGGATTGCCGACTTGCAAATCAAACCCCCCGCGCGCGAACGCCGCACTGAAATCGAGCTCCCAATGGAAGAAACCTTGACCCGCAGACACCCCTCTAGCAACTGCTATCCAGCGGTGCTCGCGCTCCACGTCAGCGATCGACCAGGTACTCGCAAACCCGAGCTCGTTGTCCTCGATGATGCGAAGTTCACCCCAGTCCGCCGCGCTCGCGAGTCCGATTTGTCCCTGCGCCCGCGCCGACGGCTTCAACTCGGCGTGCCGACCGAGGATCCTCTGACAGCAGTCGATCCAGTAGTCGAGCGTTGGCAACTTAGCCCCCTCCACGCCGTGGTCGGTGAGCGGCCAGAACCACATCGCCGTCCACGCATCCATGACCAGTCGGAGGCGCTGGTAGGCCCCGTTCTCGTCGGCGAGCGATGCCTCGATCTCCTCGCGCGACACCTCGCCTCCGACGGGCAACCCCTCGGCACCCCAGACCGGGATGTCGCGGCGAATCTGCTGCTCGGCGATCTGCATCCGGCGTAACGCGAGCTGCCAGAGCACCTCGACTCGGTAGCCGAGATTGACGAGGTCGTCGAGCTGCTTCTTGGTCGGCTTCGCGCGGATGCCCTTACGCCACTCCTTGAGCTTCGCGACCGCCTCGGGGGCGAGCTCCTTCGCTTCCTTCGCTTCGGCGGCTGAACCCCAGCCCTCGTGGGGCAGCAAGAAGTGGTGGATCTTGCCAGCTGTCGCACCCGCGACCCGCTCCGCGGCGAGGTTCTCGACGAGCTCCGAGACCGGGACGTCGGTCGGCGTCGCCGTGAGGTGCGCCTTTTGCTCGACCTGGGCGCGGGTGAAGACGGCGCGGCGCGCGCCGATCAGTGAGTTGCCGCGCTTGAGGTGCAATCCGAACCAGGGCGCCGCGAGACCTTCGACCATGGTGTCGAGCCAGAGTGAGATCTCGGCGAGCTCGACCGCGGTCGAGTTGAGGTCGACTCCGTAGACCTGGTGCAGGGCGATGTACGCCTTCACCTGCTGGAGCGTGCGCTGGTAGTCGTCGGGGTCGATCCGGGTGTCAAGCTCCTTCTGCCGCCGCGTCAGGTACTGCTCGGCGAGCTGACGGACCGCCTCGATGGCGAACGCGCCCGAACCGAGTGCGGGCTCGCAGACGGTCAGCTCGAGGATGTCGGCGGCCGGCGTGGTCGTGCCGTCCTGGTCGAGCAGCTCCTCGAGCGCCTGCGACACCACGAACTTCGTCAGCACTTCGGGCGTGTAGTACGAGGCCGACTGCTGGCGCTCCCGGCCCGCGAGGCGGTAGACGAAGGAGCCGCGCTCGTGCACGACCGGACGCTTCTCGAGCGTCGCCGGGTCCTCGACCGTCACGAAGTCGCTCGGGCTGATGCCGTCGGCGCGCGTCGTCGGGACGACCCACGAGCCCTTGCTCCCGTCCCCGTTCTTTGCGACCTCGAAGAGATCCTCCTCGGCGAAGAAGCCGGTGTACGACATCAGCCCCTCGTACACGGCGCCGAGCTGGTTGATCCCGAGCTCGGCGTAGGAGATGAAGCCACGATCGCGACCGCGCGACTCCTTGCTCAAAAGCAGGTGGCGCAGCACGTTCTGCAGCGCCTCGTTGCCGAGGCCCACGTCGTCGATGTGGGCCGTCGCCTCCCGCTTGAAGAGGTCGGCGCGGAGTGAGTGGAAGGTCAGTCCGTCGTCGAGGACGCCGTACGCGTCCGACTCACCCGACTTGTGATCGGGCGGTGTGTGGCCCTGGTCGACCATCTCGAAGAGCTTGCCGAGCGACTCGTAGAGGTGCCGTCCCGATCGCGCCTGAGGGCTCGCGAGCTCGACCAGCGTGAGATCGCGGAGCCGATCGAGACTGTAGCCCTGCTCGTACTCGCTCGCTCCGACAGGCAGCACGCCCAGCTCGGGCGAGGCCTCGGCGTAGAGGAGGAAGAGGATGCGGTAGAGGAATCGCAGCGACTGGACCGCCAGGGGCTGCGCCTCCTCCTTCGGCAGCGGGTCGAGCCCGGCGTCGGCGCGACGACGCACGACCTCGTTCGCGATGAGCTCGATCGAGAGGCGGACTCCGTCGCGGAGGTCCTGCGAGACGCCGACGGTGTGCCGCACCGACTCCTCGAGCGACGCCGACCACCAGATCTCGCCGGTGTCGGCGTCCGGCAGCAGCGACTGCGCATCGATGATGGTCAGGGCGCGATCGATCTCGCCCGCGCGCTTGTCGTCGTTGCGTTCGGCGACGAGCTGCAGGTTGACGGCCAGGTAGCGGCCCTCGGGCCAACGCTCGCGCTCGGCCACCAGGAGCCAGCGGCCGGCGAGCACGAGAGCGAACGCCGGTCCGCCCTCCTCGACCATCAGGGTGGTCAGGGTTCGCGAGACGGAGGTGAGGGCGGTGCCGTCCTCGAGCTCGTACGGGACGAGCAGCGTCTTGACGTCATGACCCGCCGGACCCTTCTCGAGCAGCTCCTCGACGTTCTCGACGGGCTTCGCCTCGACCAGGACGAGGCGCGCGGCCGGCGCGATCCCGGGCGTGGTCACCTGCAGCAGCGGACCGGTGCGCGCGAGGGTAGCGCCTCCGGTCCTGTAGCCGAGGATCCGCACGAGGCGCTCGTACAGCTCCGACACCCGCTCGGGATCGACGGCCTCGGAGGAGAACGCGGCGAGCTCCGCCTCGAGCGCGGCCCGCGCCTCCGTGAACCGTGACCGCACGGTGGGCGTGCCCGCCGTCTTCGCCTCCTCCCACTGCTTCCGCCGATCGAGCACCCGGGCCGTGAACGACTGCGACTTCGCATCGGTCCCGAAGTAGTGCTCGCTGATCCAGCCCTCGCCGATGACGATCGCGTCGCTCGAAGCCACTATGCGTCCTCCCCTTCGGAGGTCTCGGCCCAGTCGTCGGGGACCACCACGAGCAGTGGTCGGACGAGCGGGCGGTTCGGTGCCATCGACTCCGCGAGGGAGCGTTCGGCCTCGACGGTGATGCGGCGCTGCTTGAGGCCCTCGCGCTGGATGAGAGCGTTGGCCTCCTCCTCCCAAGCGCTCACCCGGTCCGACCAGGCCGCGACTCGGTCGACGGTGGACTGCCTGGCGGCGGCGACGACGTTCTCGAGCGCTCCGGTCGCCTGCTTCACAGCCGGTGCGATCAGTCGCTGGAGGTCATCGACGCCCGAGACGGCTCCCGGGTTGTTCGACGAGCCGGCGATGCCGAGGGCATCGAACAGCGCTCCCGCAGACGGGTAGGTCTGGACGGCGGGGAAGAGAGAGTCGGGATGGCCGACGAACGCCGCGGTCATCATCGTCGACGCGACGATCTGCCCGCGCTTGTTGGTGAGCGTGCCGATCAGTGCGACGGTCGGCTCGTCCACCGGTCCGCGTATCGCGAAGACCTGATTACGGCCGAGAGAGGCGAGGGCTCGGTCGCTCGCCCAGTCGAGGACGGGGTGCAAGGGGCCGAGGTAGTGCGCCTCGGGCCACTGCGAGCCGAGACGGTCACTGAGTGCTGCCGCGAGCACGGTCTTGCCGCGCTGCGTCGAGGTCGCGAGCTTGAGGGTTTCTTTCACGCGTCGCTGCCCGAGGTAGCTCTGCGGGAGCACGTCGAGGCGCTGCTGGAGGTCGGCGGGCGGCGCGAACTCGACGATGCTCTGGTTCTCGTGGTGGCGCCACGAGACACCACCGGCGCGGGGGTCAGCGCCCGGCGTGAGGTACGCCTCCTCGAGGGCCTCGGAGAGGTAGTGCGCGTCACTCGCGAAGAGCCGCGTCTCCGGGGCGGAGACGGTGACGGCCGCGGCCGTCCGGAGCGGCGCGTGCAGCCGCGCGAAGAAGCCGGCGAGGGAGTCGTCCTGCTGGACCTCCTCGACCGAGCGGACGGCCGTGTCGAGATCGCGCTCGCCCGCGAGCACGCGGACGATCTCCTTCTCCTCCGCATCGACGTCGTACTTGCCCATCAGAGAGGCGGTGTCACCGAGGGCGGTGTGCGCCTCCTTCTCGCGCTCGAGGAGGCGGGTGAGGACGCGCACGTCGCCGCGGAACCGCTCGTGCGCGGGGTTGAGCAGCAGGGTCGTGATCTGCGGTGCGTGCTTCTGCCCGTAGCGGTCGATGCGGCCGTTGCGCTGCTCGATCCGGATGAGGCTCCACGGGATGTCGAAGTGGATCAGCTCGTGGCACTGGGTGTGCAGGTTCACGCCCTCGGAGGCGATGTCGCCCGTGATGAGCACGCGAATCGGCGACCCCTCGAGCTTGAAGCTCTCGACGATATCCTGCTGTTCGACATCGGTCAGGCCGCCGTGCAGGATCTGCACGTTCTCGGGCTTGAGCTTGAGCGCCGCGGGGAGCGACTCCTTCAGCCACTTGAGTGTCGCTACGCGCTCGGCGAAGACGACGGCCCGCTCCGGAGAGTTCCTGCCGACGCCGATCTTCTTGAGGTAGTCGACGAGGGCCAGGTACTTGCCCGATCGGTCGGGATCGATCTCCTGCGTCAACCGACCGAGGTGCTCGAGCGCTCGCTTCTCGCGCTGTTGCTCGATCGTCGACGCCTCGCCGAGGCGGCGGGTGCGCTCACGGATGCTCTCCCGAAGCGCGGCCGGCGAGGAGAGGAACGACTTCGCGAGGGTCCACGGGAACAGGGCCGAGTTGTTGCCCGAGTAGGGGCTCGACCCTTCGGGGTGCATCCACGTGTCGGCGAGCTCGGTCGCGACCGCGTCCTCCTCGGGCGAGGCCGTGATCAGGAGGTGCTGCGGCTCCTTGCGTTGCGCCCAGTCGCTGCCGACCGCCTGGGCCACCTCCGGGCTGTTGCGGTGCCGGCGAATGATGAGGCGGGAGACCTCGCTCTCGATGAGCTCGCCACTGGGAGTGACCGCGCTCGGCTCGAGCAGGCGAACCAGTTCGGCGAACGACTCAGGCTTGCCGTTGTGCGGGGTGGCCGAGGCGAGGATGAGCGCATCCGTCGTGGGCGCAAGCACGTGGGCCAGCCGGTTGTTCTGCGTTCCGGAGTTCGTCAGGTTGTGCGACTCGTCGATGACGATCGCGTCCCAGCGCTGCTTGCGGAGGTGCTGGATGTACTTGTCGCTCTTGAGCGTGTCGATGGAGATGATGGCGCGCTTGTAATAGGTGAAGGGGTTCCGGGTCGCCGGCAGCTTCTGCCGGAGCCGCTGGATCCCGACCGAGTCCAACCGCACGAACGGCAGCGCGAACCGGGTCCACATCTCGTGCTGGATCTGCTCGAGAACATGCCGCGGGCTGACGATCAGGATGCGGTCGCCACGCCCGCGCGCGACGAGCTCCGAGAGGATCATGCCGATCTCGAGCGTCTTGCCCAGCCCGACAGCATCGGCCAGAAGGATCCGCGGGCGCAGGTTCGCCGGGTCGAGCGCCTGCCTCACGGCCGTCTGCTGGTAGGGCAGCGCGTCAGCGAGCATGCTCGTGCTGATCGTCGTGTCATCGCTGGTGAGCGGTGTCGGCGTCTTGCGGAGGGTCGCCTCGACCCACAGCTTCGCCCTGCGATAGCCCGAGGAGTCGTCGGGCGTGACGATCGCCAGAGCCGGATCGAGGACCTCGATGCGGTCGAGCCCCTCGTAGAAGCTTGCAGTGGTGTCTCGGACGAGTTCCGACAGCCCCTGCACCCTCACGAGCGCGCCGTCCGTCGCCTGTTCGACCTTGGTGACCAGCCACTCCTCGTCGCGGACCACCACCACCGATCCGGGAGCGACGTTCAGCTTGCTCTCGATGACCGCGTCGTTCAACTGCACCCCTGCTGGTTCGTCGGCGTAGCGCCTCACGTGATCGTAATCGGCGTTCGTCGTGTAGACGGACGGATGAGGACGTCTCCTCACACCCCGTCCTCGCCCCGTCTTCGGAAACGGCGTCAGACTTCGACCTCGTACGTGGTGGAGACCGGTTCCAGGCCCTTCGCCGTCAGATGCGCCAGGGCCCGCTCGACGATCTCGATCTTCCGCGTCAGATCCTTGAGCGTCGCCGCGTCCGGGTCGGAGAACTCGTCCAAGCGCTCGTGCTGACGACGGATCTCGATCTCTGTCCGGGTCAGGATCGCCCACACTTCGGGATCCGGATCGAGACCCTGCTTCTGTCGCAGCAGTGAAGCCGACAGGCGTTGCACGACCACAGCCTCGACCACGTCAGCGCTGGTGCCAGGACTGGCCAGACCGAACGCGATACCCCCGCCGCCCGCGGTGACCAGCGATCCGGCGGTCAGCAGTCCGCCGATCATGCCGCCCGGTCCGAAGCTCGCGAGGGCGCTGGTGATGACAGCCGCTCCGGCCAGTCCGGTTCCCGCGGCGAGCGCCAGGCCGCCTGTGGCGACGACCAGAGCGGCGGCACCCGCTCCGATGGCACCCCACTTGATCCAGTTGCGACCGCGCGAACCGCTGAGAGCGGCCTGTGCCTCCTTCGTGGCGGTGAAGACGTCCGCGCCGAACTTGCTCGTCAGGCCGAGCTCTGCGGTCAGGTCCCCCATGGCCGCCTGCCAGGTCTCACGAGGAACAGTGATCTCGAAGGGCTTGATGACGTTCTCCGACGCGAGAACGGTCATCAAGGCCACCGCCTCCTCCTTGCTGACATAGGCGGCGGGAACCGGTTCAGGGGCGGGAGCGGCGACATCAGTGAGGTCGACGACCAGGCGAGCGACCTGCGAAGGCAACGGCCTGTTCTCACGAAGGTTCCTCGCTCGGATCTCTTCGATCGAGAACGCCTGGACGTACCGCAGGGCACCCTCGAAGCGCTCGGCGACATCGCCTTCGAGTCGCTCCTTGGCCAGGTGCGCGTAGCGCAGGGCGAGAAGTCCGGCCGATTCGACTCCGTCCAGTGGGATGTCGACGCCGCTGTCGATCGTGTCGACTTCTTTCGACCGCGAGCCGAAGAGCGCGAAGCCGACGGTCTCGGCGACGACCGGAGTCGACAGGTACTCCCCTGCGGAATGAGCACGCTTGTCGATCGGCACCTGCCTCGTCTGGATCCGGAAGTCGAGGAGGTAGTCGAAGACCGACGACAGGCCGCGGTGGGCAGCCACGGGGTCCGACGCGTTCCAGACGTTGACCCACCAGTCGAGATTCGCCGGAGGTTCCTGGAGGGTGTCGCGCAGCTTGTCGACGTCGAAGCCGCCGTTCGCGAGCGGGCTGCCGATGGTGAGAAGACCCGTGACGCGCACTGCAACGGGCAAGCGGCGGATCAGGTCCGCTGCGATGACCGAGCCGAGGCTGTGCCCGATGATCACGAGGCTTCCCGAGGCGGGCACGGCCGCCAGGATCAGAGCGAGGACCGCCGCACGGACATTGGAGTCGTTGAGGTAGTTGTGCGCCTGCTTGAACGGCGGTGACACGGCGGCCGCCGCAACTGCTGCTTCGCCGCCCAGCCATCCGACGCCCTGATCGTGCCGACCGAGACGGATCTCCATCGCGGCCGTCCGCTCCTCGAACTCCCGTCGGTTCCTCTTCGCGGCGTCCCTCGTCGGCTGCTTGGCCGCCACAGGGGGGACAACCGTCCGGCCGCTCGCGCCGTTGAGCAGATGGGCGTACTTGGGAGCGACGACATGCATCGATCCGAGACCGGGGTAGCCGACACCTCTGAGCGCTGTGTCGAGCGTGCCCTTCCAGTGGTCGTCCGGATCGCCGGCGCCGACGCCGTGCAGGAAGAGCAGGGTGGGATCTGTGGACACGAGCATCTCCGCTTCTCGCCAGCACGTCATCGGATGAGGACGGGAACGGCCAGTGCCGAGAATACAGACGACATGTGTCGTGCACTGCAGCGCGAGAATTCTCCGGCCGGTATTCACTCCCTTCTCGTTAGAGTCCTCCCACAACCGCTTCACCGCCGAAGGACACCGCTATGCCCGTGGGCTACCGCTCCATCCTCTCCACCGAGACGTCAATCGAGCACCGCGATCGGATCGAGGCGATCGTCGCCGAGTGGTTCGCCGAGAAAGGCTTCGAGGACCTTCCGAAGCAGGGTTCTGCACGCGTAGACGATTCGACCGTCGAGGTGTCGGCGGTCGAAGGACGGGGGATCGCGGCGCGGCGCTGGCGGCTCAGCGAGACGTGGGAGCCGCCACGCTGGTACGCAGGCGCGACGACGAGCCGACTCGCGCTCATCGATGTGACGATCGTCGAGACCATGAATCGCACGTGGGTGTGGGTCGACATCGAGCCGCCGTCTCTGACACTCACCGATTCCCGAGGCGAGACCCGCGTCGAGCCCCAGCAGACCGGGACTCCGCGATTCGTCTCGCGTCTGATCGACGCTGTACCGCTCATGGACGGACAGGCCGAGCCGTGGGCGGATCTCCAGGTGATCGCGTCCTCCTCGCACGTCGAACAACTGACGGACATCATCCGTGACGGCTCCCGGATCGGGGCGGTCTACGTGAGCGTGCCTCCGGAGGGTGTTCCCGTCGACCGCTGGAGCGACGATCTGAGCCGGATCATTCGAGGGACGCAGGGTCTCGCCGTCGGCTACGTGGTCGCCGGGGCCGTCGCCGACGAACTGAGCGCTCAGCTGGGCCGCTTCCATCGAGTGCCGGCGGGTGCCATGCGCACCTTCCTTCCGGGCGCGGAGCCGGGCAGCCCCGAGGACGGGTTCCGTCACCGGATCCTTCAAGCGCGATCGCTGGCGGACTCGGACCGGCGCCGGCTCAACCGGGTGATCCGCAACGCGCAGATCGCCGCTATCGCTCGGACGCCCCTTCCTCGCGTTCTGCGGGAGGCGGACTACGAGCTGCTCCGAGCCTCTCGGACGACCCCGTACCAGGAACTGGAGCGCCGATTCGCGGAGGCGACCATCCCGACGGCGACCGGCGAGTTCGATCGCGCTTTCGTCGAGGACCTCTTCGAGCAGTACAGCAGGGCGCAGCAGCAGGCGGAAGAGGCGGCACACCGACAGCTGGAATTGGGTGACGCACTCGACTTCGCCCGCGCGGAGCGCGACGAACTGGTGCAGCAGAACGACGATCTCTACGACCGGCTGATCGAGACCAGGGACCGCGAGTCCCGGCTGAGTCGACGGCTCTTCAGCGTGTACCCGAAGGACGCCGCAGCGGCGATCGCAGAGGCCGGATCGGCACCGGAGATCGAGTATCCGGCGACGTTCGCAGAGCTGCTGGACCGGATGCAGAGCCTCGACGGGCTGCTCTTCCTCGGCGACCGCGACGAGACGCGGGAGCTCGACGCGCAGAGCGCTCTCGGGGTCGCGGCGGTCAAGAAGGCCTGGGACGCACTCGCCACAGCTTCTGCCTATGTCGCATGCCGCCGTGAGGGGGACTTCGACGACTCGCTCCGTGCTTACATCGAGAGGACGCCGGGTGGCCGCTTCAACCGGTTCCCGCGGGTGGCCTGGCAGGAGAGCGAGACGGTCCGGAACGATCCGCGCATGCGCCGACAGCGGCAGGTCAGGGCCCCCGAGAGCATCGCGGTGGACGGCGTGGTCGAGATGTTCGCGCACGTGCCGCTCGCCACTCATCGGGGGACGGCGCCACGCCTCTATTTCGACGACGCTTTCGGAGCACACGGCGTCGTACTCGTCGGGCGCATCTCAGGACATCTCGACACAGCGGGAACGAACTGACGGCTTGGGCTGCTGATTCCGACTCCCCGGAATCGCCGTTGTCGGGGGCCGTCAATAGGATCGAGAAATCTCGTGGCACACCGTGTCTCGGGCCGAAGGGGAACCCGTCGCATGAACGATCTCGAGTACCGCCAGCTGGTCGAGCGTGCGCTCGCCACCGTCGTCGACGGTCTGCTGCCGACGGTGAACAGTGTGCTCAAGAAGCACATCGGGCCCGACGAGGACTGGACGGTCGTCCTGGAGCGGCGGGATCGGGAGCTGGGGAGGCAGCGCCTGCACTACGGGGCCCGCGATCTCCCCCTCCTCGTCTCGGTTCTCACGGAGCGGATCGATCCGCTGGGGAAGCCCTTCGAGCACGCCATCAGCCGTACAGCCGAGGACTGCCTCCGCGACCTCAAGCGGGTGCGCAACCTCTGGGCGCACAACGAGCCCTTCGACCGTGCCCGCACGAACCGTGCGATCGAGACCGCTCAGACCCTGCTGCAGGAAGTCGCCATGGACCACTTGGCAGAGGAGCTCGGCGAGATGCGGCGCGCCTTCCTCTCAGAACCGTCGGATGCGCGTCCGACTGCTCCCTCGTCGACACGGGAGGAGGTGGTCCTTCAGGACGCGGGGGAACAGCCACCCAGACGATCCGGCGCGGCCAGTTCCCCCGACCTCCTACCGTCCGACGCCGTTTCACCTGTAGCGGTCCCCGGCGATCCCGCCTCGCCCGACGCCGAGCGCGAGCCCGAACCAGTCCTCCGTCGGCCTCGCGGATCAGCCCGCTACGCCGATGCGCCGACCCTGCGGGACGACACGAGTGCAGACCTCCCGGCCATCGATGACGATGATCCCGTGACGATGGAGATCGAGGCCCACGACGAGCTCTCCTACGCGATGGCCAACGCTCGGATCCAGCCCGTCACTCGGATCACCGTGCGCAATCGGGGAGAAGAGCTGCGGGGAGCGTCCCTGGACCTCGAAGTCCGCGACGCGAACGGCTCGCTCGGCGGCCCCCGGACTCTGCGACTCGACCTCGCCCCCGGCCAGGACAAGTCGCTCGAGAACGTGGCGCTCTCTCTCGATCCGGCGCGGATGCTCGCCGTCGAGCAGCGCCGGCCGGGTGTCATCGGCGCCGTCCTCAGAACCGAGGACGGAGACAGCGTGGCGGAGACCTCGGTCGCCGTGACGATCCTCGCTGCGAGCGAGTGGAAGGCGCGGCCGCTCCAGCTGGGGCTGGAGCTGCTCTCCTCCTTCGTCCAGCCGAACGCGACGGTCGTCGCGACCGTGCTTCACGAGGCTTCGGAGAGACTCGACGACGCGACCGGTCGATCCGACCTCGACGGCTACCAGAGTCAGAGCGAGGAGAGGGTCGACGCCATCGTCGAATCCATCTGGGACGCGATGCGGGCTCGTGACATCGCCTACAGCGAGCCTCCGGCGAGCTGGGGCGAGGACGGGCAGAAGGTGCGCACACCGGCCGAGGTCCTCGAGGGAGGACTCGGAACCTGCCTCGATCTCACCGTGACCCTCGCCGCAGCCCTCGAGCAGGCGGGCATCAACAGCACTCTCTGGCTCCTGCCCGGGCACATCTTCCTCGGGTACTGGCGAGTCGATTCGACCCTCGGCAGTGCCGGTTCGCTCGATGCGAGCGCGGCCCTGAATCTCGCTGACATGGACAGGATCCGTGTCGTCGAGACGACCATGCTGACCGGCGACTCGCAGAGCATGCAGCGGGCGCATGCTGCTGCCCGCTCGCTCCTGGTCGCCGGCAGCAGCAGCCTGCTCGGAGTCGTCGATGTGCGAGAGGCGCGGAACAGCGGGCTCTACCCGCTTCCCAGCCGGGCGGTGAGCGCTCAGGGCGAGTACACGGTGCACGAGTACACGCCCCGGGCCACCTCCTTCGTCCTCGATTTCACCGGAACAGGACGAGGGCGGCGCCGAGAAGTCGAGACCGGGCCCGCCCGAGTCGCGACCTGGAAGAACGCGCTCCTCGATCTGAGTCTCCGGAACCGGCTCATCAACTACACCGATCGTGCGGGCTTCTCGCTGGCCGTCTCCGACTCGGACGCCGCTCTCTTCGAGGACATCGTCAATCAGGGCACGTCGATCCACCTTGCGCCCTCGGACGACATCCCCGAGATCGAGCGCGAGCGCGGCATCCGGTTCGGAAGGGACCTGCCGTCAGGACTGCGCCACGACATGCTCGTCACGAAGAAGAGGGTCTTCGCTGACGTCACCGCCGCCGCCTACACCGACAAGCTCCGCAAGTTCGCCGCGTCGGCGAAGACGATCGTCGAGGAGACCGGCGCGAACAACCTCTACCTCGCGTTCGGGACTCTGCACTGGACGCTCGACGACCGGGAGCTCAGGTCGCCGATGGTCCTCGTGCCGGTCACGATCAAGGAGACGGCCCGCGGCTCCGTCTTCACGATCACGCTCGACGAGTCCGGCTCGTCGACTCCCAACTTCTGCCTGGTGGAGAAGCTCAAGGTCAGCGTCGGACTCGACCTGCCCGGCCTCGCCGCGCCGGCCGAGGACGAGTCGGGCATCGACCTGCGCGCCGTCTTCGACTCCGTGCGAGCGACCCTGACCGAGCGCGGCCTTCCCTTCCGCGTCGAGGAGACGGTCGACCTCGCGGTGCTGCAGTTCGCCAAGTTCCGGCTGTGGCGTGACCTCGACGAGCAGTGGGAGGTCCTGGCCCGCAATCCCCTCGTCTCCCATCTGATCAACACGCCGCTCGAGGCGTTCGAGGACCCGGCGGGCGAGGAGCTCGACCTCGATCTCGACGAGCTCTCCGCCCAGGTGCCGGTTCCTGCCGACGCCTCGCAGCTCGAAGCCGTCGCGGCCGCAGTGGCCGGGAAGACGTTCGTCCTCGAGGGCCCTCCCGGGACGGGCAAGTCGCAGACCATCACCAATCTGCTCGCGAGGTCGCTCGCCGAGGGCAAGCGCGTCCTCTTCGTCGCCGAGAAGCGGGCGGCACTCGACGTCGTGAAGCGGCGCCTGGAGGAGGTCGGGCTCGGCCCCTTCTGCCTCGACCTCCACGACAAGGGCGCCCGTCCGGCCGAGGCCCGGGCGCAGATCCGCGCCGCGCTCGACTTCTCGGTGCAGCCCGACTCGCACGGCTTCGCGATCCAGCAGGACACGGTCGAGTCGACGACGCGCAAGCTGCGCCGCTACGCCGACCACGTGCACGAGGAGAACGGCGCCGGATACTCCCTCTACGAAGCGCACCAGCGGGAGGTCCTCGCCGAGGAGCACATCCAGGCTCTCGACGTGCCGCGCCGGTTCGTCGAGAACGGCACGCTCGAGCAGTTCGACTCGATCCGGCGGGCGCTGCGGCTGCTCCCGGACGACTTCCACGCGGCCCGGCCTCGGCCTGGGCACCCGTGGTCCTTCGTCTCCCCCTCCCGCCTCGCCCCCGGCCTCGCCGGGGAGGTCGCCGACGCGGCCGACGAACTGGACGCAGTGCTCCTCGAGCTCGATCGCCTCGACTTCCCGGCGCCGGCGCTGGCGGCGGCGTCCGACCCGGCACTGCTCGAGCCGGCGATCCGCGCCTCGGAGGCGGACGAACGGCCGCTCGCCACCCTCGACCTGTTCATCGAGCAGGGATGGGACGCGCACCTCGCCCACGCGCAGGAGGAGCTGCGGCGCCTCGCCCCGCTCCGCTTCGACGTGCTAGACGTCATCCACGAGAGGGTGATCGACGCGGACCTGGACGACATCCGCGCGGCGGCGGTCGCCGCGGACGGAGCCGGGCTGCTCGCGCGCAAGAAGCTGCGCCGATCGGTCCGCGACCGCCTCGCTTCGTACCTCCGCTCCGGACCGGAGAGCGTTCCTCTCGATGGCCTCGTCGCCCTGATCGACCGCGTCCTCCTGGCTCGTCAGCACGCCCTCTACCTCCGCGAGCTCGTCCGGCAGGTCCCCGCACCGATCGCCCCCGAGCGGTGGAACGCCTTCGACGGCGAGACCCTCCGTCGGATCTCGGCCGAGATCGGCGTGCTGCGCACCCTGCGGCGGCTCGTCGTGGTCGGCGAGGAGGCGAACGGAGCGGTCGACCGCGACCTGATCCGAGCGGTCTACGCCCGTCCCGACCGCGCGGTCCTGGGCGCGTCACTGCAGCGCTTCATCGACGCCCACCGCTCCCTGCTGCAGGTCGCCGGAGCACCGTCGGAGGAGCTGTCCGACTGGGCCGGCGGCAGACCCGTCGTGGAGGCCTGGCGGCAGTCCGCGACCGAGCGCAGCAGCGGACGAGGTGCTGTCCGCTCGCTCGAGACCTGGCTGGCCTTCCTGGAGCGCCTCGAACCGCTCCGGGAAGCGGGGATGTCGACGGCCCGCCGGCAGTACCTCGAGGGCGGAGGAGACGTCGACGACGCGCTCCTGGCCTTCGAGAAGGGTCTCGCCGCCTCCTCGGTCGATGAGCGGCTGGCCAGCACGGAGCTCGGCGGGTTCCGGACAGCCGCGCACGAGCGGCTCCTCGGCCGTTACACGACCAGCGCGAGCGCCGTGCGGAACGAGCTGCCGCGCATCATCCCGTCGCAGGTGCTCGCCCGTCGCGACCTGAGCTCGCTTCCTCCGACGATGATGGGCGGCCTGAAGCGCCAGCTCGAGAACAAGTCGCGAGGTGGCTTCAAGGTGCGCCGCCTGATGAACGACTTCGGTCCGCTCATCACCCGGCTCGCGCCCTGCACCCTGATGAGCCCCGAGTCGGTCGCCCGGTTCCTGCCGGTCGACGCGGACCTCTACGACATCGTCGTCTTCGACGAGGCGTCGCAGGTCCGCGTCGCCGACGCCGTGGGTGCGCTCGGACGGGCGCGCAGCGCCGTCATCGTGGGAGACAGCAAGCAGATGCCGCCGACGAGCTTCGCCGAGACGGGCGCGGTCGAGGACGAGACGCTTCCGGCGGACACCGTCGTGGACGAGGAGTCGATCCTGTCCGAGGCGTCGCAGGCGAGGGTCCCGTCGCGCTGGCTGTCCTGGCACTACCGAAGCCAGGACGAGCGGCTCATCGCCTTCAGCAACAGCCGCTACTACGACAGCCGGCTCTCGTCCTTCCCGACCCCGCACGCCGATGACACCGGCGACGGACAGGAGTGCTACGGCATCTCCTTCGTCCGCGTGGCGGGCACCTTCATCCGCACCGGTCGAGGCAAGGCTCTGCGCACGAACGCGGCGGAGGCCGAAGCGATCGTCGCCGAGGTCCACCGCCGCTTCGACGCGTCGCCGGACGTCGTCCCGTCCCTCGGCATCATCACGTTCAACGCGCAGCAGCGCGATCTGATCGACGGCCTGCTCCGGAGCTCGTCCGACCCCCGCATCGCCCGGTCGCTCGACATCACCGACGGGCTGTTCGTGAAGAACCTCGAGAACGTGCAGGGCGACGAGCGGGACACGATCCTGTTCTCGATCGCGTTCAGCGCGAACGAGAAGGGCGTGGTCCCTCTGCAGTTCGGCCCGCTCACCCGTGCCGGGGGCGAACGGCGCTGGAACGTCGCCATCACCCGCGCCCGCCGGCAGGTCGTCCTCTTCTGCAGCTTCGACCCGGCCGAGCTGCGAGCGGACGACACCCAGTCCGTCGGCGTGAAGCACCTGAAGGCCTATCTGCAGCTCGCGCAGGCGGGCTCCGGTGGAGTGAACGACGCCCTCGACAGGCTCCCGCACCCCGACGCGCACCGCGACGAGCTCGCCGCGGCCCTCATCGAGGCGGGCCTCGCCGCTCGCATCGACGTGGGCCTGTCGGAGTTCCGCGTCGACATCGCGCTGGCGACCGCGGAGCAGCCCGGCCGGCCTCTCGTCGCCGTGCTGCTGGACGGAGCCTCCTGGCGCCGTCGTCGCACCGTCAGCGACCGCGACGGACTCCCCGGCGCCGTGCTCAAGAACGCGATGGGCTGGCCCGCCGTCGAGCGGGTGTGGCTGCCGGAATGGCTGGCCGATCGCGACGCGGTGATCGAGCGCCTGCGGGACGCGGTCCGGCGAGCGGACGATCTGGTGCGGGACGAGCAGGCGTCGACACCTGAGGTCGAGCTGCCGGAGGCCGAGCCCTCGGCTCCGACCCCGCCACAACCCGAGGTCGTCGATCTAGTCGCCGACGCACCGGAACTGGCACGGAGCTTCCACGTCGTCGCCGGGACCTTCCGATCACGCTCCGAGCCCGTCTCCGTACCCGCAGCACCGGAGCGGCCCGGGGCGAACGGACAGGGCGGCATCACGACGTACACCGCCTGGCGGGAACGCGTGGTCGGGTCGAAGGACGTGCTGAACGCCCTCCCCGCAGAGTCGTCCCGCCGCGCCATCGCCGAGCTGGTGTCCGAGGTGGTCGAGGCGGAGGGGCCCCTCCACGAGACGCGCGCGGCCAAGCTCATCGCCGGGGCCTTCGAGCTGAACAAGGTCAGCACAGCCCGGGTCGACAGCATCGTCGACTGCTTCCCCGAGCACTTCCGGCGCCTGGCGGATCCGGGATTCCTCTGGCCTGCGGGTCTCGGGCCCGACGACTACGACGGGGCTCGGACGGGTGTCTACCTCGGAGTCGACCGGGTGTACGAGCACATCGACCCCTTCGAGGCCGCGAACGCCGTCTCGCAGTGTGTTCGCGCGACTCCCGGTATCGATCACTACGCCCTGGTCAGGGCGACGATGACCACTCTCGGAATCCTCCGCATGACCGACAACATCCGCGGTCTGGTCGCTCAGTCCATCGACGATGCGGTTCGGCAGGGGAAGGTGGTGCTCGGAGCATCCGGCGGGTACTGGGTTTCCTGACGCCGATCACACGCTGATCGCGTGCTCGGGCGGATGACTGCCGCCCGAGCATGTCCGCACTCCCCCAGCCGCCCCTGTCCGATCGACTCAGCCGAGACGGCCCGCCGCCTCAATCCCGCCCCGCACCCCAC
>NZ_PSVB01000013.1:0-91685 GCF_002932165.1 Rathayibacter sp. AY1F8 | reverse complement strand
GCCCCTCCGTGACGCATCACGAGCACCCGCACGCCGCCACCCGCACCGCCGCCACCCGCACCGCCGCCACCCGCACGCTCACAACCGCGCCCGCGCCACTCACCCCCGCACCCTCCGCCTCCTCCCGCCCGGAGCCCCGCGCATGAGGGTCACCGACACGAGCGACCTGTGGTGGCGCACCGCCGTCTTCTACAACCTCGACGTGAAGACGTTCATGGACTGGGACGACGACGGCGTCGGCGACCTCGAGGGCCTCGTCCACCGGATCGACTACCTGGCCGAGCTCGGCGTCAGCTGCCTCTGGCTCGCGCCGTTCTACCGGTCCCCCGGCCGCGACAACGGCTACGACATCAGCGACTTCTACGGAGTGGACGAGCGCTTCGGGCACCACGGCGACGTCGTCGAGGTGATCCGGACCGCCCACGACCGCGGGATGCGTGTGATCGTCGACCTCGTCGTCAACCACACCTCGGACCAGCACCCCTGGTTCCAGGCCGCCCGCTCCTCTCGCGACAGCCCGTACCGCGACTACTACGTCTGGCGCGACGAGCCGCCCGCCGACCAGCCCGCGAACGTGTTCCCGGACGCGGAGGACGGCGTCTGGTTCCGCGACGAGGAGGCGGGCCAGTACTACCTGCACCACTTCTACCGGCACCAGCCCGACCTCAACACCGAGAACCCGGCCGTGCGCGACGAGATCGCGAAGCTCATCGGATTCTGGCTGCAGCTGGGCGTCGACGGCTTCCGGGTCGACGCGGTGCCGTACCTGATCGAGCCCGGCGAACGCGACGAGCACGAGTGGCTGCGCCTGCTGCGCCGCTTCGTCTCGCGGCGCTCCGGCGAGGCGATGCTGCTGGGCGAGGTCAACGTGACCCGCGAGGAGCAGCTCGGCTTCTTCGGCGGCGAGGACGCGGACGAGCTGTCGATGCAGTTCGACTTCATCGGCAACCAGCGCCTCTACCTCGCGCTGGCCCGGGAGGAGGCGGCGCCTCTCGTCGAGGCGCTCGCGAGCCGCCCCGAGATCTCCGTCGGCAGCCAGTGGGCGAACTTCGCGCGCAACCACGACGAGCTCACCCTCGACCAGCTGAGCGACGACGAGCGCGACGAGGTCTTCGCGGCGTTCGCTCCGGAGCAGTCGCAGCGGATCCACGGGCGCGGCATCGTCCGCCGCCTCCCGCCGATGGTCGACGGCGACCCGCGCCGCGTCCGCCTGGTCCACAGCCTCGTCTTCTCGCTGCCCGGGACCCCGGTGCTCTACTACGGCGAGGAGATCGGGATGGGCGAGAACGCCGACATCCCGGGCCGCAGCGCCGTGCGGACCCCGATGCAGTGGAGCAGCGCTGCCAACGGCGGGTTCTCGCGCGCCGACGCCTCCGACCTGATCGCCGCCCCTCCCGGCGGCGGCTTCGGACCCGAGCACGTGAACGCGGCCGCGCAGCTCCAGGATCCGGACTCGATCCTGGCCCACGTGAAGGGCCTCGCCTGGCTGTACCGGCGGTCGCCGGAGATCGGCTGGGGCGAGTACACGCACCTCCCCTGCGACGAGCCGAGCGTGCTCGCGCACCGGATGTCCGCGTCGACCGGCACGACCGTCGCGGTGCATAATCTGGCGTCGAACCCGCGCACGGCGGACCTGACGCTCCCCGACACCCCCGCCGGGGCGCGGCTGGTCGACTCCCTCGGCGGCGAGTCGCTCCCGCTCGACGAGGACGGCGCCGTGTCGGTGCCCCTCGACGGCTACGGCGCGCGCTGGTTCCGCGTGGTCACGGAGGAGTCGCGCCGGCTGGTGTGAGCGGAGGGGCGGGGCTCTTCTCGACAGTCCAGGAGTCGTCGCAGTCGCGCTCGAGTGCGACAACTACTGGACTCTCGAGGGAGGCGGGGCAGGAACGGAGGACGAAAGCACCCACCGCACGAAACGTTACGCACACCAGTCGACGGCATCGTTGACGTCACCGCCCTCCCCCGCCTACCGTGAAGCGCAACGTTTCGCCCCCACCGCCGCACCAGGAGGATCCGCATGGCCCCCACTCCGCCGAGCCACCGCGTCCTCGCGAGCGGCAGCCGCATCCCCGCGATCGGCGCCGGGACGTTCGGCTCCGACCGCTACGACGCCGAGACCGTCGGCCTCGCGGTCGAGCACTCCCTCCGCGCCGGCTTCCGCCTCCTCGACTGCGCCACCGTCTACGGCAACGAGCCGCGCGTCGGCCGGGCGATCGCCGACTCCGGAGTCGACCGCGACGAGCTCTTCGTCATGTCGAAGATCTGGAACGACGCGCACGAGCCCGCGGCGGCCGTCGCCTCCGTCGAGCGCTCGCTCGCCGATCTCGGCCTCGACGTGCTCGACGCCGTCTTCGTGCACTGGCCCTTCCCCAATCACCACCCGCCGCACGCCGAGACCGACGCACGCGATCCGCACGCCCGCCCGTACGTCCACGAGGCGTTCCTCGAGACCTGGCGAGCGCTCGAGAGCCTGGTCGACCGGGGCCTCGTCCGGCACCTCGGCACCTCCAACGTCACCATCCCCAAGCTCGAGCGGATCCTCGCCGACGTCCGCATCGCCCCGCAGCTGAACGAGATGGAGCTGCACCCCTGCTTCCAGCAGCCGGAGCTGTTCCGCTTCTGCCTCGACCACCGCATCCAGCCGATCGGCTACTCGCCGCTGGGCTCGCCGTCGCGGCCGGAGCGCGACCGGGTGGAGGGCGACATCGTCGACATCGAGCACCCCGCGGTGCGGGCGATCGCCGAGGAGCGGGGCGTGCATCCGGCCGTCGTGTGCCTCGCCTGGGCGGTGAACCGCGGCCAGATCCCGATCCCGTTCGCGGTGAAGCCGGAGCAGATCGAGGCGAACCTGGCCGCCGCCTCCCTGGTGCTCACGGCCGAGGAGCAGGAGGCGCTGCGCGGCGCCGAGCGCAACAACCGGCTGATCAAGGGCCAGGTCTTCCTCTGGCCCGGCAGCACCGGCTGGCTCGACCTGTGGGACGCCGACGGCACGATCCCGGGCTGGAGCGGCTACGGCTCGCCCCGCGCCACCCTGTGACGTGGCCACCTACAAGGACCTGCAGCGGCTGACCGGCCTCTCGCTCTCGACCATCTCGAAGCACTACAACGGGCTCCCCGTGCGCCCCGAGAACCGGGCGGCGATCGAGGCGGCGGCCGCCGAGGTCGGCTTCCGCGTCAACGGCTTCGCTCGAGGCCTGCGCTCGCGGCGCTCCCGCACGGTCGGAGTGCTGCTGCCCGCCCTCGACAACGAGTTCCACCTCTCGATCATCGCGGGCCTCGAGCGGGCCCTGCGCGGAGAGGGCATCGGCGTGCTGGTCGGCGTGAGCCGCCCCGAGCCGGGAGCCGCGGTCGACCTGCTGCTCGAGAAGATGGTCGACGGGATCGTGGCGGTGCCGTCCGCGGGCGACGTCGACGCGCTGCGCCGCGCCTCCGAGCAGGGCACCCCCGTGGTGGCCGTCGACTGGATCGACGACGCACTGGTCACCGATCGCGTCGCGCTCGACAACGCGGGCGCCGGCGCCTCCGCCGCCCGCCACCTCCTCGACCACGGCCACCGCTCGATCGCGGTGCTCGGCGGGGAGGACGGAGTGTCCTCCACCCGGGAGCGGACCGCCGGCTTCCTCGCCGCCCTGGCCGAGCGCGGCGTGCACCCCGCCGCCGACGCCGTGGTGCGCGGCCCGCTGACGGTCGAGAGCGGGGTCGCCGCCGTCGAGCGGATCCTCGCCCTGAGCCCCCGGCCGACCGCCCTGTTCGCGAGCAACCGCGAGCTGACGGTCGGCGCCCTGATCGCCCTCGGCGACTCCGGGCTGCGCGTGCCGACGGACCTCTCCGTCGTCGGCTTCGACAACGTCGAGCTGGCCCGCGTGGTCCGCCCGCACCTGACCACGATCGCCCAGCCGACGGAGGCGATCGCCGCCGAGGCCGCCGCCCTCGTCCGCCTCCGCCTCGACTCCGGGGCGGAGCAGCCCGGCCCCCAGGAGCGGAGGCTCCCCGGCCGCCTGCTCGCCGGCTCGTCCGTCGCCCACCTCCACGACCTCTAGGAGCTCCTCTTGCTGACCACGACCCTCCTCCACCCCGAGATCCTGCACGCGCTCGCCCGCGCGGGCCACGGCTCCCGCGTCCTCATCGCCGACGGCAACTACCCCGTCGGCACCACGCTCGGACCGAACTCCGCCCTGGTGCACCTGAACCTCCGGCCCGACATGCTGACCGTCGACGAGATCCTCGACGCCCTTCTCTCGGCGATCGTCGTCGAGGAGGCGACGGTCATGACCCCCGCGCCCGGGATCGACGTCCCCGCGCAGGACGCCTTCCGCCGGTCCCTCGACGGCGTCCCCTTCACCTCGCTCGAGCGGCACGCCTTCTACGCCGAGGCGCGCACGCCCGACGTCGCGCTCACCATCGCCTCGGGCGACCGCCGCATCTACGCGAACCTCATCCTCACGATCGGCGTGCGCCCGGCCGACGCGTCCTGAGCGGGCGGGCGGGGCGTCGCCCCGCCCGACCCACTCCCTGAGAGTCCACGAGGCGTTCTCACGGCCGGCATCCCTACTCTGGTCGGCGTGGATCTCGACACCCTCCTCAACATCGGCCTCGTCGTGCTGTTCGTCCTCCTCGGAGGCGTCTTCGCGGGCACCGAGATGGCCATCGTCAGCCTCCGCGAGAGCCAGGTCCGCGCGATCGAGGCCGGCAGCGAGCGCGGCCGGCGCATCGCCGAGCTCGTCCGCAATCCCAACACGTTCCTCTCCGCGGTCCAGATCGGTGTCACGCTCGCCGGCTTCTTCTCCTCGGCGTACGGCGCCTCGACCATCGCGCCCGACCTCGTGCCTCCGCTGCAGTCGCTCGGCCTCTCGGCCTCCGCCGCCTCGACCGTCGCCCTGATCCTGATGACCCTCGTCATCGCGTACCTCTCCCTGGTGCTGGGCGAGCTGGTCCCCAAGCGCCTGGCGATGCAGAAGTCCGTCGCGTTCACCAAGGCCCTCGCGCCCCCGCTCAACGCCCTGGCGCGCCTGATGCGCCCCGTGATCTGGCTGCTGTCCGTCTCGACCGACGCCGTCGTCCGCCTCCTCGGCGCCGACCCGCGCGAGAAGGGCGAGAGCGTCTCGGCCGACGAGGTGCGCGACATGATCTCCAGCAACACCGAGATCCACGAGGACAGCCGCCGGCTGCTCACCGACATCTTCCGCGCGGACGACCGCCGCGTCGCCGAGGTGATGCGCCCGCGCCCGGACGTCGACTTCCTCCGCGGCGCGCTCAGCGTGGCCGAGGGCTACGCGGCGGTCCTCGACCAGCCGCACTCGCGCTACCCGGTGGTCGGCGACGACTTCGACGACGTGCTCGGCTTCGTCCACGTGCGCGACCTGATGTCCGCGTTCCCGGAGGCGGGCCGCGCCGGCACCGCGAGCAGCGTCGCCGACATCACCCGCCCGATCCTCGCGGTCCCCGGTACGACGAAGGTGCTCGCGGCCCTGCGCACCATGCGGCAGGACGGCCACCAGATCGCCGTCGTCATCGACGAGTACGGAGGGACCGACGGCATCATCACGCTGGAGGACCTGCTCGAGGAGCTCGTCGGCGAGATCTACGACGAGTACGACGGCGCCCGCCAGGCGGTCGACGCGAAGGCGGCCGAGCAGCTGCACGACGTCGACGGCGGGATGATCCTCGAGGACCTGGCGGAGCAGCTGGGCATCGAGCTGCCCGAGGGTCCGTACGAGACGGTCGGCGGGTTCGTCCTCGACCGGATCGGCCGTGTGGCCGTCGTGGGCGACTCCGTGCTCGTCGGCGACCACCTGCTCCGCGTGGCCGAGACGGACCGCTACCGCATCTCGCGGCTGACCCTCGTGCCGCAGCCCGCATCGGAGCCGAGCCCGCCGACGGCGCCCGCCGTCTGACGGGCGACCGGCCGCGCCTAGGGCAGAGGGCCCTCCACCCAGCGCGTGGCGGCGCGGCCGCGGGCTCCGGGCTGCGCGATCCACAGTCCGCCGGCGTGCGGATGACGCGCCCGCTCGTCCGCCGAGAGGTCGCGCGAGGCGGAGGTGACGACCGCGATGTCCAGGTCCTCCCCCGCGAAGGCGATGCTGGAGGAGTGCGGGGCGTCGATCCTGATGCCCTCGCCCTCGACCGGGCTGCCGTCGGCCTCGAACACGCGGACGCCGCTCCCGCCCCAGACCGCGACCCACACGCGGCCGTCGGCGTCCACGGTCAGTCCGTCGGCGAACACGCCCTCCTCGAGCTCGACGAAGGGCTCGCGCGGGCCGTGCTCGGCGTCCGCGTAGGAGCGGCGGTGGATCACGCCCGACTCGGTGTCGGCCGAGTACAGCACGGAGCCGTCCGGCGAGAAGCCGAGTCCGTTCGAGAGCCGCAGGTCGTCGTCGAGCACGGTGACGGATCCGTCGTGCTCGATGCGCAGCAGGACGTCGTCGCCCGCCGACTCGCCGAGGGTCAGCGAGCCGACCAGGAGGCGCCCCTGCGGGTCGATCGTGCCGTCGTTGAAGCGGTGCCCCTCCGGCAGCAGCTCGGAGCCGCGCGTGAGGGAGCCGTCGACCTCCAGGATCGCGAGCCGTCGGGTCAGCGCGACGAGCGTCCGCCCGTCGCCCAGGGGCAGCGCGGCGCCGACCTGCTCGCCGACGTCGGTGCGCGAGATCGCTCCGATCCCCTCCGCGGTGACGGGGGCGGACAGGACCGCGCCGGCCTCGATGTCGACCCAGGTGAGGCGGGCGGTGTCCGGATCCCAGACGGGCCCCTCGCTGAGGACGTAGGTGGGGGTGCCCGCGGGCGTCGCGTCGATCATGCCTCCACGCTAGGCCGAGGAGGCGGGCGGTGTCAGGCCCCGCGGGACGGATCCGGGCTCGCGTCCACCGCGCCTCGCTCCGGATCCGTACCGATGAGCTCCGCGCCGCGCTCCGCCCCCGGGTGGGCACCGGTCCCCGGAATACACCCGCTCGGCGGTCCGTGACAAGGGGTGAATAGCCCGGCGATATGGAGCCGCCCGCGGGTCTAGTGTCGTCTCGCCGCGCTCGGGACAGCGTTCCTCCGCAACGACGCCGGGGCGACAGGAAGGCGCTCGCCATGTCGACATCCACCAGTCCGCGCGGCCCGGTCCGGAGCCTCGTGCCCGCCCGCATCGACAGGCTCCCCTGGACCCGCTTCCACTGGTCGATCGTCGTCGGCCTCGGCTTCTCGTGGGTGCTCGACGGCCTCGAGATCCAGATCGTCGCCTCCGCCGGCTTCGCGAAGGAGTTCGGGCTCTCGGCCTTCGAGGTCGGCCTGCTCGGCACGATCTACCTGTGCGGCCAGATCGCGGGCGCCCTGATCTTCGGGCGGCTGAGCGACAAGCTCGGGCGGCGCAAGCTGTTCATCCTGACGCTCGTCATCTACCTGGTCGCCAGCGGCCTGGCGGGACTCGCGCCGAACTACGTCTTCCTCGCCGTGTTCCGCTTCTTCGCGGGCATGGGGATCGGCGGCGAGTACGCGGCGATCAACTCCGCGATCGACGAGCTCATCCCCTCCAAGTACCGCGGCCGCGTCGACATCGCGATCAACGGCACCTACTGGGGCGGCGCGGCTCTGGGCTCCGCGGCCAACCTGTTCTTCCTGAACGACGCGCTCTTCGCCGAGAACGTCGGCTGGCGCCTCGGCTTCTTCCTCGGCCCGATCCTCGGACTGGCGATCATCTACCTCCGCCGCCACATCCCCGAGAGCCCGCGCTGGCTGATGACGCACGGCCGCGAGGAGGAGGCGGAGCGCACCGTCGACGAGATCGAGCGCCGAGTGGAGGCGGAGGGCGGCGTGCTCGAGCCTGTCGACGACGCGAAGGCGATCACCGTGAAGGCGACGGAGAGCATCCCGTTCCGCACCATCGCCCGGGTGCTGCTGCGGCAGTACCCGAAGCGGACGCTGGTGGGCGCGACGATGATGATCACCCAGTCGTTCCTCTACAACGCGATCTTCTTCACCTACGCTCTGGTGCTCGAGAACTTCTACGGAGTCGAGCAGAGCGCGATCTCGTACTTCTTCTTCCCGTTCGCGATCGGCAACCTCGTCGGGCCGCTGGTGCTCGGCCACCTGTTCGACGTGTGGGGCCGGCGGAAGATGATCTTCCTCACCTACGGCGTCTCGGGAGCGGTCCTGGCCGTCTCGGCGGTCCTCTTCAGCATGGACGTCCTGACCGCGACGACGCAGACGATCCTCTGGTGCGTGTCGTTCTTCTTCGCCTCCGCCGGAGCCTCGAGCGCCTACCTCACCGTGAGCGAGATCTTCCCGCTCGAGCTGCGCAGCCAGGCGATCTCGTACTTCTTCACCCTCGGCCAGATCGCCGGAGCGGTCGCCCCCGCCCTCTACGGCGCCCTGATCGGCGACGGCAGCGACCGCGGTCCGCTGACGATCGGCTACTTCGTCGGCGCCGCCGTGATGATCCTCGGCGGCGTGATCGCCCTGATCTTCGGCGTCGACGCCGAGCGCCGCAGCCTCGAGAGCATCACCGAGCCTCTGTCGACCGTGAAGTCCTGAGGGCGGATCGCCGCGAGGCCGGGAGCCGTCCTGAGGCGTCTCGGGGCCGACGTCTCGGAGCCGGCGCGGGCCGCCGTCAGTGGGCCGGGCGGTAGCCGGTCCGGTCGTCGGGGGTGATCGAGCGGAGGACGCGGGCGGGGACGCCGGCCGCGATGGTGAGCGGAGGAACGTCGCGGGTGACGACGCTGCCCGAGCCGATCACGGCCCCGTCGCCGATGGTGACGCCCTGGTTGATCGTGACGCCGCCGCCGATCCAGACGCCGTCGCCGACGACGACCGGCTTCGCGGTGCAGGCGCCGGCGGCGCGCTCGGCCGGGTCGAGGGCGTGGTTCGACGTGTAGATCGAGACGCGCGGGCCGAACAGCACGTCGTCGCCGATCGTGATGGGGGCGCCGTCGAGCAGGATGCAGTCGAAGTTCGCGTAGAAGCGGTCGCCGATCGTGATGTTGAACCCGAACTCGCACCGGAACGTCGGCTCGAGGTGCGCGTCCGCGCCCACCGAGGCGACGAGCTCGCGGAGCAGAGCCTCCCGCTCGACCGGGGGACGCCCGAAGCTCGCGTTGTACGCGTTCGAGGCGAGGACCGCCCGCTCGCGCGCGGCGACCAGCTCGGGGGTCATGTCGTCGTACACGGCGCCGGTCAGGATGTGCGCGCGCTGGTCCTCGAGGGTCATCGTCGTCCGTTCGTCGGTGTCGGCGCCCCGACGGGTGCCCGCGCCCACGCTACGGGGCCGCCGCGCGCCGGGACGCCGCCTCCTCCGCCGACGCACCGCTCCTGCAGCGGTGTCTCGATGACGGAGCGGCGTCTCGGCGGCATCCTGCAGCAGGAGCGGCACCTCGGCGCCGCCACGCCCCGGCCGCGCAGCAGGCGTCAGCCCACGTGCACGCCAGGCCGGCGGTCGCGGCGGGACTCCGCGCGGCGGAGGACCTCGCGGGTGACGGGGGCGACCTCGCCGGTGCCGGTGATGAGGAAGCGGAACATGTTCGAGATGGGGCCGCCCTCGGTCCACTCGAAGTAGACGTCCGGGATCACGCCGGTGAGGTCGCGGATCTCGAGCAGCACCGTGGCGATGGTGTTCGGGATGTTGCCGCTGGTCACCGTCAGCACGCGGAAGCCGTGGCAGACGCGGCCCTGCACGACCAGGTCCTCCTCGAAGTCGGAGGAGTCGGTGGTGTGCACCTCGAGGAAGAGCACCGGGCCGCGCATCGGCAGGTTGCTGTCGCGCTGCTCCTCCGCCAGCTTGTCCCGGTACTCCGCCTCGGAGCCGTCGTCGGGCTCGTTCGCGAGGATGCGGATCACGCCGTAGTCGTCGGCGTCCGTGGTGAGGAAGTCGATCGCGGCGGCGTCGAACACCACGGAGGTGGCGCGCAGCTGGAACGAGCGGTGCACGCGCGAGACGAGCGAGACCGCGAGGATGCCGACGATGAAGACCGCCGCGATCCTCACGCCGTCGGGCCTCTCGACCACGTTCACGACCGTCGTGTAGACGAAGACCAGCGCGATGACCGCGAAGCCCACGGCGCGCTTGCGCTGCTTCCTGCGCTTCGCCGAGAGGAACACGGCGACGGACGCGGAGGTGATCAGCACCAGCACGCCGGTCGCGTAGGCCCCGCCCTGCGCGTCGACGTCGGCGCGGAAGAGGATCGTGATGACGAAGGCGACGACGGTGAAGACCAGCACGAGCGGACGGACGGCGCCGGCCCACTGCGGCGCCATGCCGTAGCGGGGCAGGTAGCGCGGGACGATGTTGAGCAGGCCGGCCAGCGCGGAGGCGCCCGCGAACCAGAGGATGCAGATCGTCGCGACGTCGTAGACCGTGCCGAAGCCCTCGCCGAGGTACTCGTGCGCGAGGTAGGCCAGCGCGCGGCCGTTGGCCTCGCCGCCCGGCTGGAACTGCGCCTGCGGGATGAGCAGCGTGGTGACGAAGCTCGAGGTGATGAGGAACGCCGACATCGTGACGGCGGCGGTGATGAGCAGCCGCTTCGCCCCGCGGATGCGGCCGACGGGGGCGTCCTCGGTGTCGCCCGCGTCGCCGCGGATCTGCGGCATGACAGCGACCCCGGTCTCGAAGCCGGAGAGCCCGAGCGCGAGCTTGGGGAACACGATGAGCGCGATGCCGACCATGACCAGCGGATTCCCGTGCTGGGTCGTGAGCGCCGACCACCAGTCGCCGATGACGACGGGGTTCTCGGCCACGTGCCCGATCGCCACGGCGATCACGATCGCGTTGAGCAGGAGGAACACGGCCACGAGCACGACCGCGATCGAGATGGCCTCGCGGAACCCGCGCAGGAACACGATCCCCAGCAGGGCGATCAGCCCCAGCGTGAGCGGCACCTCCGCCCCGTGGAACCAGGCGGGGGCGAACGGGTTCTCGACCGCGTGCGCCGTCGCGTCGGCCGCCGAGAGCGTGATCGTGATCATGAAGTCGGTGGCCGCGAACCCCAGCAGCACGAGCACGAAGAGCTTGCCGCCCCACCAGGGCAGCAGGCGCTCGAGCATCGCGATCGACCCCTCGCCGCGGAAGCTCTCGCGGGCCACGCGGCGGTAGACGGGGAGCGCGCCGAGGAGCGTCAGCACCACCAGGACGATCGTCGCGAGCGGAGAGACGAGGCCCGCGGCGAGCGCCGCGATCGCCGGCTGGTAGCCGAGGGTGGAGAAGTAGTCGACGCCCGTGAGGCACATGACGCGCCACCACGAGTGCGTCCTGCCGGTGGCCGCGTGGGGGCCGGGGTGCGCTCCGGAGTCGTCGCGGAGGCCCTCGAGGAGCCACGCCTTCACCCCGCCCGCGCGCGCGGAGGAGAGGGGGGAGGGTTCGAGGGCGTCGGGGTCGCCACGGACGACGGAAGAGGTCACTGGATGTTTCTACTCGCCGTGAGGAGCGCGCCCGCCCGGAATGAGCGGATCCTCACGCTTTCCTCACGGGTAATCGGCTGGGGAGGGACGTCGACGCGCGATCCCGCGTCGTGAGGGGGTCGTGAGGGCATCGTGAGCGTCGCGCGAGCGGACCGTGCGGATCGGCCCGGTGCGCGTCCGCGTTCCGTCAGGATCCCCTCGCACCCGCCGTCGCAGGCCGACGATGTCGCTCGTGCACCTGCTCCTCCGCCTCCTCGACGCCGGCCCCCGCTGGGGCCGCCACACCGTCGGTGCGAGCCGGTACGGCGTCGTCCGGAGCGAGCTCGTCGTCTTCGCGCCCGGCACCTCCGCCGAGGAGCGGAGGCGCCTCCGCCTGCACGCGGCCGGTCCGCAGCTGGTCGTGGCCGTGACGGCCGCCGGCGCCGTCGGGACGCTCGCGCTCGACCGGCTGCCGCTCCTCCTGCTGGCCGCGCTCGCCCTGCCGACCGCGTCGCTCCTGCTCCTCTCGGCCCGCTCGACCCGCCGCCTCCGCCGGGCCTGCGCCCGTCGGCTCGTGATCGCGGACGTCGACTCCCCCGCCGTCGCCGAGCAGGCGGCGATCGCTGCCGCGCTGCGGCGGGCCGACAGGCTGCTCGACGCCGGCGTCCTCACTCCGCTCGAGCACGAGGAGGTGTGGGCCTGCGCCCACGACCGGGTCGCGGGCCGCGTGGCTGACCGCCGCTCCCAGCCCCGGGCGGGAGGATCGGGGACGTCCGCCACCGATGGGAGCCCCTCATGACTACACCGCGCCGCGCACTGATCCTCGTCGACGTGCAGCAGGAGTACTTCAGCGGTCCGCTCGAGATCCAGTACCCGCCGCACGCGCAGTCGCTGCCGAGGATCGCCGCCGCCCTCGACTCCGCCGCCGCCGCGGGCCTCCCGATCGCCGTCGTCCAGCACAGCGCGGGCGAGGGAGCGCCGATCTTCGACCCGTCGGGTCCGTCCTTCGCGCTGCACCCGGAGATCGAGAAGCGCCGCTCGGACTCGTGGAAGAACGTCACGAAGCGGTTCGGCACGGTCTTCGCGGGGACCGACCTGCTCGACTGGCTCCGCGAGCACGACGTCGACACGATCACCCTCGTCGGCTACATGACCAACAACTGCATCCTCGCCTCGGCCGCCGAGGCCGAGACGCACGGGCTCCGCGCCGAGGTCCTCTCGGACGCGACGGGCGCGATCGCGATCGCGAACGACGCGGGCTCGATCGACGCGCACTCCCTGCACACCACGCTGATGGCGCTGCTCAACTCGAACTTCGCCGCCGTCGCCCCGACCACCGTCTGGATCTCGGCGCTCAAGGGCGAGTACACGCTCCCGATGAGCAGCCTGCCCGAGTCGGCGACGGCGGGCGCCGCTCGCTGACGGGCACTCCTCCGGACGGATCGGCCGGCTCTACTCTCGGTGCATGGCCCTTCTGCACCGTGCGACGATCACCCCCGGGAAGCTCGAGATCGTGGAGGCATGGGCGCCGACGCAGCCCTGGTGCGAGGGCGGCGGATTCACGCTGCTCGGCGCCTACCGGTTCGACGACCCCGATGGCGAGGTGGGAGTGGAGACGCTGATCGTCCAGTCGACCGGGCAGCCGCCGCTCCAGGTGCCGCTGACCTACCGCGGCTCGCCTCTCGCCGGCGGTGACGCGCATCTCCTCGCGACCGTCGAGCACACCGTCCTCGGTCGTCGCTGGGTCTACGACGGTGCCGGCGACCCCGTCGCGATCGCCGCCTTCGCCACGGCGATCCGCACCGGCGCCCGGGAGGTCGAGCAGCATTTCGAGGAGGACGGGCAGCGCATCGTCCGCCCGCCGACCGCGACGGTGCAGGGCAGCGGATCAGGCGTCGGAGCGTCCGGGCCGCCGTCGACGGTGCTCGTCCGCAGCGACGCACGGACCACCACGACCTCGGCCGACGGTCTGACTCTCGTCCTCGCGCGGGTCCTCGCGCCGCCGTTCCTCGAGGGCGAGGAGCGGCTGACCGGCAGGTGGAGCGAGGCGCTCCCCGTCACCCTCGCCGTCCTGGCCTGAACCGGCTCCGGTGGTCCGCCGCCCCCCGTCGCCCGGGTCGTGGGCGACGGACGGCGGCGCGCTCCGGGAGGACCCGCTCAGTGGCCGCGCAGTGCCGCGACGGTCCGAGTGGGACTAGTCGTTCAGGTGCGCGATGGCGTAGTCGGCCTCGTCGCTCGTGAACTGCTCCCCGTACTCGCTGGTCAGCTGGTCGCGGATGGCCTCCGGCGCCATCGCCATCTGGGCCTGGTAGTCCTTGGCCTTCGCCAGCGCGTTGGCGTTCCAGTCGGCGGAGACGGTATCCACCGCGTACTGCGCGGCCTCGGGCGAGAACTGCTCCCCGTACTCGGAGGTGAGCTGGCCGTACAGGCCCGCCTTGCTCATGTGGAGCATCTCGGAGTAGCTCTGCGCCTTGATGAGTGCCGAGGCGAACTCGGGCGAGACCTGCGCAGCAGCCGCCGTCTCGACAGGCGCCGGGGCAGGGGCGACCGTCTCGACGGGTGCGGGCTCCGCCGTCTCGACGGGTGCGGGCTCCGCCGTCTCGACGACCTCCGCCTCCTCCGTGGCCGGCACGACGGGAGCGGTCGTGGGCTCGGACGACTCGACGATCACGGCCGCCGGGCGGTCGCTCGAGGCGGAGTTCACGGCGGCTCCGAAGCCGATCGTCGTCAGGAGCGAGGCGAGGACGGCCAGACCGCCGAGGACGACGCCGGTGATCGACATCGCCTTCGACTGACCGCGGCGGAGGGCGAGGATGCCCAGGATGACGGCGGCGATCCCGACGAGTGCTCCGAAGACCGGCACGAGGCCGACGAGGAACGCGACGATGCCGACGACGAGTGCGGCGATGGCGAGGCCGGTCGGGCCGGTCGCGCGGGGGCGGGGAGGGAGGGTCGCCGTGCCGTAGGCGGGGCCTGCGGCGGGTTGGTCGGGGGACGAGGGCGGGGTGTTCTCCGGCGGGAGAGGTGTGCTCATCGCGCGAGTATCGCAGAGCGGCGACGGCCTGCCGCGACGTCGAGACGTCCCGTCTCAACACGTCCCTCCCCCTCCCGCGGGATGCCGTTCGGGCACGCCGGACACAGCGCGTCGCGGACCGGAACGGCATCTCGCGGAGGGAGGGAGGACGGTGCGCCTCAGCGCAGCGACTCGAGCACGGCCTCCAGCTCGTCGACGGCGAAGTCGATCTCGGCAGCGGTGACCACGAGCGGCGGCGCCAGGCGGATCGTCGAGCCGTGCGTGTCCTTGGCCAGCACCCCGCGGGCCATCAGGGCCTCGCAGACGGCGCGGCCCGAGGCGAGCCGCGGGTCGATGTCGATGCCGGCCCAGAGTCCGGCGCCGCGGACGGCGACTACTCCCCGGCCGATCAGCGCCTCGAGGCGCGCGTGCAGCTGGGCGCCGCGCTCGCGGGCGAGGGCCTGGTACTCGCCGGTCGCGAGCATCTCGACGACTGCGAGGCCGACGGCCGCGGCGAGCGGGTTGCCGCCGAAGGTGGAGCCGTGCTGGCCCGGCTGCAGGACGCCGAGCACGTCGGCGTCCGCGACCACGGCCGAGACGGGGACGATGCCGCCGCCGAGCGCCTTGCCGAGCAGGTAGACGTCGGGGACGACTCCGACCAGGTCGCAGGCGAAGGTGGCGCCGGTGCGGCCGAGGCCGGACTGGATCTCATCCGCGATGAAGAGGACGTTGCGGCGCGCGGTGATCTCGCGGACGGCCGGGAGGTAGTCGGCCGGCGGCACGACGATGCCCGCCTCGCCCTGGATCGGCTCGATCAGCACCGCCACGGTGTCGTCGTCGATCGCGGCCTCGAGGGCTTCCGCGTCGCCGAACGGGACCGTGCGGAATCCGGGCGTGAACGGAGCGAAGCCGTCGCGCGCCTCCGCGTCGTCGCTGAACGAGATGATCGTGGTCGTGCGACCGTGGAAGTTGCCCGCCGCGACGATGATGTTCGCCCGGCCCGGAGCGACGCCCTTGACCCGGTAGCCCCAGGCGCGGGCGACCTTGATGCCCGACTCGACCGCCTCCGCGCCCGTGTTCATCGGCAGGACCATGTCCTTGCCGGCGAGCGCGGCGAGCGCCGTGACGAACGGGCCGAGGCGGTCGTTGTGGAACGCGCGGCTGGTCAGGGTGACGCGGCCGAGCTGCTCGCGGGCCGCCTCCAGCAGCACCGGGTGCGAGTGGCCGAAGTTCACGGCGGAGTAGGCGGCGAGGCAGTCGAGGTAGCGGACGCCCTCGACGTCGGTGATCCAGGCGCCGTCGCCGGTGGCCGCGACGACGGGCAGCGGGTGGTAGTTGTGGGCGGCGTGCTCCTCCTCCGCGGCGATGAGGGCGGCGGAGCGGGCGGTGTCGGTGTCGGTGATGCTCATGTCGTTCCTCCTGAGGGGACGATCGACTCTCCAGGAGTCGTCGCACTCGGCGTCGAGTGCGACGGATCGTGGACAGTGGAGGGTGGGTCGGCGCTGCTGGTCGCCGACCACGGGGAGTGGGTCAGCGGCGCAGCTCGAGCGTGCAGCACTTCACGCCGCCGCCGCCGAGCAGCAGCTCGGACAGGTCGACGCCGATCGGGTTGTAGCCGCGCTCGCGCAGCTGGCGCTCGAAGCCCGTCGCACGGGACGCGATGACGACGTTGAGGCCGTCGGAGAAGGAGTTCAGCCCGAGCACGGACGCGTCCTCCTCCGAGACGAGGATCGCGTCGGGGTAGAGCTCGCGGAGGGTGCGGTTGCCCTCCTCGCTGAACGCGCTCGGAAGGTAGGCGATGTTCGTGTCGTCGAGCACGGCGATCGCGGTGTCGAGGTGGTAGAACGACGGGTTCACGAGCTCGAGCGTGACGACCTCGCGGCCGAAGACGCGGGCGACCTCGGCGTGCGAGTCGGAGGCGGAGCGGAAGCCCGTGCCGGCGAGGATCCGCTCGCCGACGAGGAGGAAGTCGCCCTCGCCCTCGTTGACCTCCTCGGGGACGCGGACGTCGAAGCCGGCCGAGCGGAACCAGTCCATGTACGCCGGGCCCTCGGGCTGGCGCTCGGGGTAGGTGAAGGAGGCACCGTAGGCGATGCCGTCGATCACGAATCCGCCGTTGGCTGCGTAGACCATGTCCGGCAGTCCGGCCTCGGGCTCGATCAGCTCGATCGTGAAGCCGAGGTCGGCGTAGGTGTCGTGGAGGGTCTGCCACTGCCGGACGGCGAGGGAGGTGTCGGTGGGGACCTGCGGGTCCATCCACGGATTGATGCGGTAGACGACGGTGAAGTGCTCGGGACGGCACATCAGGATCGTCTTCGCGACGGGGGTTCGGGCGGGTGCCTCGGCGAGCACGGCGGTATCGGTCATTCGAGTCCTCCTGCGAAAGGATGCGGATGAGCGGACCGGGTCCAGTGGCTCCGTGCCCCGCGCATGACGCAGCGGGATGGAGCACGCTCGCGCCCAGTCTTGCACGCGCCGATCGTGCGGTTCTCGCCGCGGGGCGCACGGAACGCGCGTGAACGGTGGGTGCAGCGCGGGAAAACGCCGCGGTTCTCGCGCGGGGCGCTGTGCTGCCGCCGCGGCTCCTCTTTCTCACCCTGAGGCACGGGTTTTCGGAGGGACGACTGAACGCCTCTCGGCGAGAAGGCCTTATCCCTCACTCTTGTCATCGCGCTGATGACATCTGTGAAATCCGCCGAATTCTGCCCTGAATGGGGGACTTAGTGCAGCGATAAGCGGCATGGGACGATCCCTCCGGCCCGACAGTCGTCGGCCTTCTCGCTCCGACGAATCCGGATGCCCTCCTCCATGCGAACGAAGACCCTCAGCGTCTCCCTTTTCCTCGCCCTGCTCCTCTCCCTCTTCGTCGCGACCCCGGCCCAGGCCGCGGGCTCGCCGGCTGCGCCGACGAACGTCGTCGCGTCTGACAACAGCTGCACGGACGCCGTCACCATCTCGTGGACGGCACCCGCGCAGAAGGTCGCCGGCTATCGCGTGCACATCTACACGATTTACACGACGCGATATGGGGACACCGACTCGTATACGACAGCCCTGACGGAAGTATCGAACGCAACATCGGTCTCTTTCGACTTACCTCGCGATGTGAATGGCTATACCATCGAAGTTGCGAGTGTGACTGATTTCAACGCCTCGTTCTCCGGCGGCGAGTACGGCCAGAAACTAGTCGCATCATCGACCCAGAGCATCCCGACTAGCACCGGTCTCTACCATTACTGGAACGTCCCTGCGCCGGCCGAGCTCTCGGTGGCCTACGACGAATCCACAGCACTGGCTTCCGCCCGGTGGAAGCGGCCGTCGATCAACGGGGAAGCGTGCTCCTTCGATGAGTACCACGCCACGCTCGACGATATTGCGAGTTACGACGATGACTGGGGCAACGGCAGCGGCTACGTCGTCGAGTACTCCCTGACCACAACCTCGCAGAATCTCGATGTGGCCGCTGGCCATCGCTACGAATACTGCATCTGGGCTGCGTCCTGGTACTTCAGGTCGGAAAGTGCCGACTATGCCGACTACCTCGACTCTCCAAAGAGCTGTGTCTCCTTCGGCACCGGCACCACCCGTCCGGCTGCTCCTGAATTCGCATACGCGGAGCCCAGCGGCACGTCGATGACCGTTTCATGGGAGGCGCCCTACGCCGACGGCGGCACCGACATCACGGGCTACAGGGTCAGCCGCAACGGCACCGACGCGTCCGGCAGCGGCCCCTGGTCGACCGTCGTCTCCGCCGACCGCCGCTCGCAGACGTTCACGAACCTGCGCCCGAACACCTCCTACACCTTCACCGTTCAGGCGATCAACGCGATCGGCACCAGCGAAGCGGCAACGGTCACCCGCACCGCCGACGCCTACTTCGCTCCGTCCGTCCCCACGCGCGTCGCCGGCACCACGAACGACAGCGTGCGATCCGCGACGATCTCCTGGGCGCCTCCGGAGTCGGCCGGCAACCCGGCGATCACCGGCTACCGCGTCTCGCGCAACGGCGTCGACAACGCGGGCGCCGGTCCGTGGTCGACGACGGTCGCCGCCACCGCCCGCTCCTTCACGTTCACGCACCTGGCGGCGGGCGCCACCTACACGATGAGCGTCGGCGCGATCAACGCCGGAGGCGACAGCGGGGCGGCATCGACCGTCGTGCGCATCGGCGGCACCGCCCTCACCGCCGCGACGCCGACCGTCACCGGCACCGCCGCGGTCGGCTCGACGCTCACGGCGAGCGCCGGCACCTGGGGTCCCTCCCCCGTGGCACTCGCGTACCAGTGGCGCGCGAACGGCACCGCGATCAGCGGGGCGACCGGCACCACGTACCGTCCGGTCGCGGGCGACGCGGGCAGGGTGATCACCGTCGCCGTCACGGGCTCGAAGTCGGGCTACGTCTCGACCACGCGGGTCTCCTCCGGGACCGCTGCCGTGACCGGCGGCGCGATCACCGCCGCGACGCCGACCATCAGCGGCACGGCGAAGGTCGGCTCGACCCTCACCGCGAAGCCCGGCACCTGGGGTCCCTCCCCCGTCGCCCTCGCCTACCAGTGGAAGGCGAACGGCACCGCTCTGAGCGGGGCGACGTCCGCGACGTACACGCCGACCGGCGCCACTCTCGGGAAGACGATCACTGTGACGGTCACGGGGTCGAAGTCCGGATTCACCGCTGTGACGAAGACCTCCGCGAAGACGAGCGCCGTGGTGGCGGGCACCCTCTCCGCCGCGACCCCGACGATCACCGGCACCGCGAAGGTCGGCTCCACCCTGACCGCCAAGCCGGGCACCTGGGGTCCCTCGCCGGTGGCCCTCACCTACCAGTGGAAGGCGAACGGCACCGCGATCTCCGGGGCGACCTCCGCCACCTACAAGCCGACCAGCGCCACGGTGGGGAAGAAGATCACGGTGACCGTCACCGGCAAGAAGGCCGACTACACGACGGCGACGCGCACCTCCGCCGCCACCGCAGCGGTCGTCAAGTAGGGGATCCGACGCGGGTCGCCGGGGCGAGCCTGCTCGCGCGGACTCCTCCGGCGGCCCGGGAATCCACCACCATCGTCCCCCGGACGGGGGCCCATCCCGCCGACATCCGCCCTCGCCCGGAGGCGGGCGGCGGCTAGCATTCAGACACCGTGTCCGCCGCGGCCTCCCGCGGATCCTGCCGAAAGGCCCGCCGTGCCCGCACGCCCCCTCGCCGCGATCGGCGTCTCCGCTCTCCTGCTGGCCGGCCTCGCCGCCGGTCCGGCCGTCGCCGCCCCCGATCTCCCGGGCGCGAGCGCCGCGCAGGAGGCGGCCGCCGAGGTCGTCCTGTCCGGCACCATCGCGCTCCGCGACGCCGACGAGGAGCACCCCGCCCCCGCGAACCCGTCCTTCTACGTCCAGGTCCAGAACGCCGAGGGGGACGTGGTCGCCGAGGCGGACACGGGCGCCGACTTCTCCCTCCCCGTTCCCGGCGGCGAGCCCCTCACCGTCCGCGCGAACCTGATCGGCAGCGACGACTGGTACCCGACCTGGTTCGGCGACACCCCGGTCGCCGAGGCCGCGAGGACGACCCGGGGGACCGACGAGTCCGTCGCCATCTCCCTCCTGCGCACCGCTGAGCTGTCCGGATCGATCACCGCCGACGCGGTCCCGGGCGTCTCCTCCCCCTCCTTCGACGTGCAGGCCTGGTGGGTCGACGGAGGGACGTACTCGCTCTTCGACACCGTCCCCGTCACCGGAGCCCCCGGCGCCGCCCGCGCGTGGGACACGAGCGACCTCGCCCTGCCCGCCGGCGACTACCTCCTGCGCCTCGTGGAGCCGGGGTACCCCGCCTACGACGACCAGTACTTCTCGCGCCTGGCCCGCCTCGACGAGCGCGCGGTCGTCTCCGTGCCGCCGGGCGGCCGCAGCGGCATCGACTTCTTCCCGTCCGCCTACTCCTCCGACGTCGCCCGCCTCGCCGGGACCGACCGGTACGCGACCGCCGTCGCGGTGACCGCCTCCGGATTCGCCGACGGCGCCCCCGTCGTCTACCTCGCCAGCGGAGCGAACTGGCCGGACGCGCTGAGCGCCGGCCCCGCCGCCGCGAAGCAGGGCGGCGCCCTCCTGCTCACCGACCCGAGCGTCCTGCCCGCCGTGGTGGCGGCCGAGCTGCGCCGCCTCGCCCCGCAGCGGATCGTCGTGGTCGGCAGCGCCCTCTCCGTGAGCGAGTCGGTGCTCCAGCAGGTGAAGGCCCTCGGGATCCCGACCGAGCGCATCGAGGGCGTCGACCGCTACGACACCTCACGCCGGATCGTCGAGGACGCCTTCCCGGACGGCAGCTACGAGGACGTCTTCGTCGCGACCGGCACCAACTTCCCGGACGCCCTCTCGGTCGCGCCGATCGCCGGCCGCCGCGCCGAGCCCGTCCTCCTCGTCGACGGCGCCCGCTCGCGCCTCGACCAGCCGACCCGTGACACCCTCGCCGGACTCGACCCCTCCTCCGTGCAGCTGCTCGGCGGTGCGCCGTCGATCTCGACCGCCGTCGAGGCAGACCTGCGCGCCGCGAAGATCGCCGGCACCGTGTCGCGCATCGCCGGGACGGACCGCCACGACACCAGCCGACGCCTCAACGACGTCTTCCCGCCGTCCGAGCTGGGCGACACCGTCTACCTCGCGACCGCCACCGGCTTCGCCGACGCGCTGGCCGTCGGCCCGGTCGCCGCGAAACAGGGCGCCCCGCTCTACCTCAGCGAGCCGACCTGCCTGCCGCGCAGCACCCGCGTGAAGATGCAGGGCCACGACCTCGATCAGGTGCTGCTCCTCGGCAGCCCCCTGACCCTGTCGGCGCAGGTGCGCTCGCTGTCCGCCTGCTGAGACCCGAGACGCACCGCACGAGCCCTGGAGATCCATGAGCGCCACCGCCGACCGTCCCCTCCTCGTCGGCATCGAGACCGGGGGCACGAAGGTCGTCGCGGCGGTCGCCGACGCCGCTGATCCCGAGCGGATCCTCGCGACGACGACCCTGCCGACCCGCGGGCCCGCCGAGACTCTCGCCGATCTGGCCGGCTTCGTCAGCGGCCACGGAGTCGACGGCACCGTCGCCGCGGTCGGCGTCGCCTCCTTCGGCCCGCTCGACATCGACCCCGGCTCGCCGACCTACGGACACCTCACCTCCACGCCGAAGCTCGGCTGGGAAGGCACCGACGTCCTCGGCCCGATCGGCTCGGCCGCACCGGGCGCGCGGCTCGCGCTGGTCACCGACGTCAACGGAGCCGCCCTGGGCGAGGCCCGCTGGGGCGCCGGAACCGGAGTCGACGACTTCGTCTACCTGACCGTCGGCACCGGAGTCGGCGGCGGCGTGATCGCGGGCGGACGGCTCCTCGCCGGCAGCGGCTGGCCCGAGGTCGCGCACCTGCTGCCCCGCCGCCACCCCGAGGACGGCTTCGCCGGCACCTGCCCGTTCCACGGCGACTGCCTCGAGGGCCTGGTCGCCGGTCCCGCGATCTCGGCGCGCTGGGGGGTCGACGGCTCCCGCCTCGGCCCCGAGGAGGCGGCCGCCAACCTCCGCTTCAGCTCCTACTACCTCGCGCAGCTCGTCACGACGCTCGCCTACGTCGCGGGCGTGCGGCTCGCGGTCGTCGGCGGAGGCGTGTCGAAGACGCCGGGGCTCGTCCCCGCGGTCGAGGCCGAGGTCGAGCGGCTGATGGGCGCGCCCGGAGCGACGGGGACGGGCGGCGGGCGGATCCGCATCGTGCGCCCGGCCCTCGGCGACGAGTCCGGGGTGCGCGGGGCGATCTCGCTGGCGGAGTCCCTGCTCGCCTGAGCTCTACCCTCGTCCCATGAGCGACCGACCCGTCGACCCCTCCGCCCCCGACTCCGGTCGCGACGAGACGGTGGAGGAGCGATCCGACCGCAACTGGAACGAGATCCTGCAGGAGCTGCGGGTCGTGCAGACCGGCACGCAGATCCTGGGCGGCTTCCTGCTGACGCTGTGCTTCCAGCAGCGCTTCGCCGACCTCGCGCCGCCCGACGTGGCGCTCTACCTCGTGCTCGTCCTGCTCGCCGCGTGCGTCACGATCCTGGCGCTGGCGCCCGTCATCGCCCACCGGCTGCTGTTCCAGCGGCGGAGGAAGGCCGAGCTGGTGCGGTTCGGCAACCGGGTGGTCACGGTGTGCCTCGCGGCGGGATCGCTGCTGTTCGTCGGAGTCGTGGGCTTCGTGTTCGACGTAGTGCTGGGCGGGCCGGCAGGCCTCTGGGCGGGCGGAGGCGTGCTGCTGCTGCTCGCCGTGGTCTGGGCGACCGCGCCGGTCCTCCTGCGGAGGCGCTGAGGGCGGCGGAGTCTGCCCGCCCCTCCCCCGCGAGTCAACGGGGTACCCGGGTCCGCCACGCTCTTCCTACCGTGGCCGCGAGGCGCGCACCGCGCCGACGCGAGAGGAGCACCATGACCGACCGGACCGAGCAGCCGCAGGAGAACCCGCAGAACCACGACCACGTCGACGACGCGGGCGTCGACAAGCCCTCGCAGGCCGAGGGCGACGACACCGAGGGATCGGCCGGCTGATCGCCGCCTCGATCCCCGTCCTCCCCGCGGTCGACAGCAGCGCGGCCGTCCTCGCCGACGGCTACCTCTTCGGGACGCGGCGCTTCGACGACGTGGGCGCGGACGCGTTCCGCACCCGGATCCTCGGACGGCCGGTGATCATGGCGCGCGGCATCGAGGCGGCGCGCTTCTTCTACGAGGGCGGGCGCTTCGACCGCGAGGGCGCGCTGCCCGGCTCGGTGCTGCACCTCCTGCAGGACGAGGGCAGCGTGCAGACCCTCGAGGACGAGCCGCACCGGCGGCGGAAGCGCATGTTCCTGGATCTGGTGGAGACGCCCGAGCAGCGGTCGAGGCTGGTCTCGGCCTTCGCGCGGGAGTGGCAGGCGTCCGCCGCCCGGCTGACGGGCGAGCGGGTCCGCCTCCAGGACGTCGCCGCGGAGGTCCTGGGCCGCGCGGTCCTGTCGTGGGCCGGCATCGAGGCCGACGAGGAGGAGGTGCTGCGGCGCACGGACGAGCTCCGGGCGATGATCGACAACGCCGGGCGCTTCGGCCCGCCCAACTGGGCCGCGCGACTCCGCCGCCGCTCGACCGAGCGGTGGGCGCGCGGCCTGATCGAGGCGAGCCGGACGGCCGGACCCTCCTCGACTCCCCTGCACCGGATCGCGCACGAGAAGGAGGACGGCGGCCTCCTGCCCGTCGAGGTCGCCGCGGTGGAGCTGATCAACGTGCTGCGGCCCACGGTCGCGGTGGGGCGCTTCGTGGTCCTGGCGGCGCTCGCGCTGCACCGGCATCCGGAGTGGCGGGAGCGGCTCGCCGACCAGGAGGAGCGCGTCGCGTTCGCGAACGAGGTGCGGCGCTTCTACCCGTTCTTCCCGATGGTCGGAGGAAGGGCCCGCCGGGAGCTGGACTTCCGCGGCGAGACGCTTCCCGCAGGGCAGTGGATGCTGCTCGACCTCTACGCGACGGACCACGGCTCGCACTGGGAGGCGCCGGGCCGCTTCGATCCGGAGCGGTTCCGGTCGCCGGTCGACCGCAACGGCTTCATCGCCCAGGGCGGCGGGCACTACGGAGGCGACCACCGGTGCCCGGGCGAGCCGGCGACCGTCGACCTGCTGTCCGCGGCGCTGGAGCTCCTGGCCGCGGGGCACCCGTACGACGTCGAGGACGGGCAGGATCTGCGCGTGAGCCTGCAGAGCTTCCCGACCGGGCCGGAGGACGGCTTCGTGGTGAGGTTCCGCTAGGGGCGGGCGGGCTCGGCTCGCGGCCTCGGCGGGCGGCCTCGGCGGGCGGCCTCGGCGGGGGCGGTCCTCCTCCACAGGCCGCGGTTCCGCGCGCTCTCCCCGGATCCGCTCGGGCACTCCCCGCCCGCCTCGCCCGACGAGCACGCTCGGGGGATGCAGAAGCCGAGTCAGTCCTCCGGAGCGTCGAGCTCCTCGAGCGCCCGCAGCGCCTCGCGGGCGCGCTCGAGACGATCGGCCTCGGGCTCGTCCCACCATGCCGGTCCGCGCTCGCCCAGCCCGTGCTTGGCGAGCCCGATCCTCCTGCGCGCCAGCGCCTCCGCCTCCGCGTCCTCGTGCAGCCTGGCGGAGCGCACTCCCGAGCGCCCGCGCCCGAGGTGCGACGTGAGGCCGGCGACCACGTCCTCCGGCAGCGAGGGGTCGGTGCGCCGCCATCGGCGGCCCTTCACCACGAGCCAGCGCTCGTCGTCCTCGTCGCTCACCCCGTCACCGCCGCCTCGGGTTGAGCCGGTCACCGGTGCTCGTGAGGTCCACCTGCTCCGGCAGGAGGAGCGCCTCGATGCGCCCCGCGGCGGAGAGCCGCAGCAGGTCGTCGACGAGGGCGCGCGATCCGCCGATCAGCGTCGAGTCGAAGTCGACCTCGCTCGCGAGGTACCAGGCCCGGTCCTCCGGCCAGAGCGCGAGCGGAGTCTGCACGACGAGCCCGGAGGCGTCGGCGAAGCCCGCCGCGCGCGCCCACGCGGTGTCCTCGAGCACCCTGACGTCGAGCGAGAGCAGAGGCCCCTCCCGCCCCGGCAGCTCGACCGTCGCCGCGGCGGCGGTCTCGGGGTGCTCCCAGCCGGTCGGCCGGGTGTCGCTCATCCACTCGGGCAGCTCCTCCGAGGCGTCCGAGCGGGAGATCAGGATCCGCGACCCGCCGCTCAGCACGCCGAACCCCTCCCAGAACACGGCGAGGCAGTCGTCGGGGGTGCTCGTGTGCTCCGCGAGCACGGCGGCGACGGCCGCGAGCTCGTCGAGCGGGAGCACTCCGAGGCGGGGCTCCGGGTACTCGTCGGGATGCTCGCCGGTGAGCGAGTACCACTGCGCGAGCGGATGCAGGAGCGTCCCCTCCCGCTCGGCGACCTCGCGCCAGCGCCGGGGCGGGTCGTCGGAGGGGTGCAGGATCCGCACGGCCGCCTCGAACAGCGGAGGGACGACCCCTCGAAGCGCCCGAACGCACCGAGAGCGCCCAGCATCGGCTCCGCCCGCCCAGCGTCCCGCTCGGCGCGCAGGGGCGCGTCCTGGGGTGTCGGCTCGACCATCGGCCCAGGCTAGCGCTGGACTGTCGCTCCGCTCAGGGCGGAGAGGGCCCGTTGCGGCCCCGTCTCGCGGGCGAGGCCCTCGGCGAGCGCCGTCAGCCGTTCCCGGGCGGGAGCGTCGAGTGCGAGCATCCGCCGCGCAGCCTCCGCGAGCTGTCCCGCGGATGCGGCGTTGGGGTCGAGCACGGCGGCGAACCCGGCGTCCTCGAGCGCGGACGCCCCCGCGAACTGGTCCGTCGAGAACGGCAGGACGACGAGCGGCACGCCCGCGGTCATCGCCTCCGTGACGCTGTTGTTGCCGCCGTGGCTGACCGCGAGCGCGGCCCGGCGCAGGAGCGCGACCTGCGGCAGGAAGCCGCGGACCAGCCAGCCCTCGGGGATCTCGCCCAGGGCCGAGCGCTCGGTCGCGCCGGAGGCGAGAGCCACGCGGACGGGCCTGCCCCCGACCTCGACGCAGGCCAGGGCCTCGACGACCCGGGCGAGCACGTCGTCGCGCACCGAGAGGAAGCTGCCGAAGCTCACGTAGACGACCGGATCGTCGGACGCGGCGAGCCACTCCTCGACCTCCGCGTCGTCGGGCTCCTCGCGGACGGCGGAGCCGAGGAACGCGTGCGGCGGCAGCTGCGCGGTGCGGGCCGAGTCGTGGAGCTCGCCCGGGTAGTTGAGCAGCAGGACGTCGCCGCTCTCGGCGAAGGCGTCGGCGCTGGGCGCCGCCCCGGGGTCGAGGGTGGTGAGGGCGGCGTTCCACTCCGCGGTGAAGGAGTCGCGCACCTGCTCGCAGAGGGCGCGGAGCGCATCGAGGTCGTCGGGCTCCGGAGCGAAGGCGTCCGGCCAGACCGGGGGGAAGCCGTAGACTTCGCCGGGCACCGTGAGCGCGCTGGGGTGGCCGAGCACGACGTCGCCGTAGGGCACGCGGAGTGCCTTCAGCGCCACGCGCGCGGTGAAGGCGAGGTGGTCGACCACGATCGCGTCGGGCTGCACCTCGTCGAGGATCACGCGCAGGCGCGCGGAGACGCCGGCCGGATCCCAGAGCAGGTCGGTGAGCCGCTCCCGCGCCTGGTAGGCGAGGGTCGGGACCATCCCGCGCCGGGTGGCGTCGAAGAAGCCGCGGAGGGACGCGCCCTCGTCGGGCGCCTGCTCCTCCGCGCGGATCGTGCCCGGGTTGGAGCCGCGCCCCAGCCGGAGCGCGATGTGCTCGAATCCGAAGCCGTCCACGATGGAGCGCGTCGCGTCGCCGGTGGCCACGACGACGCGCTCGCCCGCCTCCTGCCACGCCGTGCCGAGGGTCGCCAGCGGCAGCAGGTGCGACGCGTAGTCGGGGCTGATGATCAGCAGGGTCACGAGGCCCCCAGCACGAGCGGCGAGCGGAGAGGACGCTCCTGGTCCGCGGTCGCGTGCGCGTAGACGCCCGAGAGGGCATGAGCCATGGCCTGCACCGTGTAGCGCTCGGCGACCATCGCACGCCCGCGGGCCGCGGCGTGCTCGCCGAGAGGCCCTCCTGCGAGATCCAGTGCGGCGGCGGCGCCGGCGGCGAGCGCCGCGGGGTCGGCGGTGTCGACCAGGAAGCCGGTCTCCCCCTCCTCGACGTAGGTCGCGGGCCCGCCTGTCGCCGGAGCGACGACGACCAGTCCTGCGGAGAGCGCCTCGAGGAGGGCGATGCCGAACTCCTCCTTGACGCTCGCGCAGACGTAGGCGCCTCCCGGAGCAGAGAGCCCCGGTCGGCCGTGCCGGATCGCGCCGAGCCAGCGGGCCACGGTCCCGTTCGGGCGGTGGCCGGCCAGGAGGAGCCCGTCGGACGCGACGGCGCGGATGCGGTCGAGCTGCTCGCGCTCGTCAGGACTCGGGTCGGCGAGGTCGCCGCCGACCAGGAGCAGGTTGGCGCGCTCCCGGAGCGAGGGGTCGGACGCCCAGGCCTCGGCGAGCGCCGCCATCCCCTTCACCCGGTGCAGGCGGCCCACGCTGAGCAGCAGCGGGAGGCCGCGGCGGTGCTCGGGCAGCTCCTCCAGCAGGAGGTCGAGCGAGGCCAGGTCTCCGCCCTCGTCCAGCGCGACCGGCTCACCGGCGGCGGAGGCGCGCGCAGCCGCCTCGCCGCGCTCGACAAGGCCGACGTCGATCCCCTCCGGGACGATCGTGTGCCGCTCCGGGTGCGCGGTGATGTCGACGCCGATCAGCTCGCGGATGGTCGCCGCCAGCTCCTCCCGCGGGAACAGGACGGTGTGCGCGGCGTCGGCGGCCAGGCGCTGCACCAGGCGCACGCGGAACCAGAAGTGCTCGGCGGCGTCGCGCTCGCCGAAGTCCGCGCGGGTGAGGGCGCCGGACGCGTCCAGGCCCGCGATCAGGGCGTGCGGATCCGGAGCGAGGGTGAACACGACGGGGATCTCGAGCTCCCGGGCGACCGCGGCCGCCGCGAGGGATCCGACGTCCGCCATCCGCAGGTGCAGCACGTCGACCCGGCCGGCCTCGCGCAGGATCCGGCGGATGCCGCGCTCGGCGGCGATGCGGCGGCTCCACGCCTGGGGCATGGCGACGTGCGGCCCCACGAACGGGACCGGAGCGAAGCCGTGGCCGGAGTCGGGCAGCTCGCCGAGCGCGCGCTCGGCCTCGGCCGGGGTCCCGCGCGAGAGCGTGAGCACCCGGTCGATGCCCTCCTGCTCGACGAGCGAGTCGCCCAGGCGCACCAGCAGGGTCGCGATGCCGCCGTTGTCGCCGGCGCCCACCCGCGTCAGGGTGCCGTCGATGTCGGCGTGGACGAAGAGCTGCGCGACCGTCGGTCCGGCCTCCACGGCCGGTGCGGGGGCGAGGTCGCCCAGGGCGAGCCGGGCGAGGGGCCCGATCGGCGCCGCCTCCTCGGCCAGGCCGGTGAGCAGGAGCTCGGCGTCGTCGGAGCCGCGCTCGCCGAGCGCGTCCGTCGCGGCGGCCCGCGCCTCCAGCCCCTCCGCGCGATCGGCGGCCACGTGCAGGAGGGTGCGCTCGGCGATCGTGCCGGGCACGAGGCCCAGGGTCTCGACGAGCCGTGCCCGGGCCGCCGCTTCGCGCTCGCCGAGCAGCGCGCCCTCGAGCGCGACGGCGACGAGGTCGGGGGTCGAGGAGGCCCAGAGCAGGACGGTGCGCTGCGCGAGCATGCCGGAGAAGCCGCCGTCGCGGACCAGGCGCAGCAGCGGTCCGAGCGCGGCGGGGCGGGGCAGGCGCCCGCCGAAGGCCCAGGCGGCGTGCTCGCGGAGGTACGGGCGCTCGTCCTCGAGCAGCATCAGCAGCGCGAGGTCGGCCTCCTCGTCGAAGACCTGCGCGAGCGAGTGCACGGCCGCGATCGCAGTGAGCTGGTCCGAGGGGTCCAGGGCTGCGCGGGTGAGGAGGCGCACCGCGCGGCCGCCGCCGTCGCTCACCGCGGCGACCGTCAGCTCGTCGGCCATCCGGACGGCCTCGAGCAGAGTGGGAGCGGCGCGCACGGCGTCGAGAGCGGTCTGCGTGGCCATGGTTCACCTGGTCTGTCGGAGCGGAGAGTGCGACGGAGCGCGACTCCCGACCGCTGGAGCGGCCCAGGAGGAGCGGACCGGTACCGAGCATGCCGTGTGGGCGGCTGGGATTTCGCCACTTGCGTCGGATCTCCTCCCGCGGTACGGCCTCCTGTCAAGGGGGTGATGGCCGCAGTTCGTTTGCGCAACGCGCGAGGATCCTCAGCCGCGGGTCCACTCCAGGAGCCGCTCGACCGGCCAGGTGGTCACGATCCGCTCCTCCGGGACGCCGAGCCGCTCCGCCCGCTCGGCCCCGTAGTCGAGCAGGCCCAGCTGGCCCGGAGCGTGCGCGTCGCTGTCGATCGAGAACAGGCAGCCCTCCTCGAGCGCGACCGCGATCAGCTCGTCCGGCGGGTCCTCGCGCTCGGGGCGGGCGTTGATCTCGACCGCGGTGGAGTGGTCGGCGCACGCCCGGAACACGGCCCGGGCGTCGAAGGTCGACGGCGGGCGGGTGCCGCGCTCGCCCGACACCAGCCGCCCCGTGACATGGCCGAGGACGTCGGTCCGCGGATCCGAGGCCGCCGCGACCAGCCGGGCCGTCATCTCGCGGGAGGGCAGCCGCAGCTTCGAGTGGGCGCTCGCGACGACCACGTCGAGGCGGTCCAGCAGCTCGTCCGTCTGGTCGAGCGCGCCGTCCTCGAGGACGTCCACCTCGATCCCGCTGAGCAGCCGCAGGGGCCCGGTGTCGAGGCCCGCGAGATGGGCCAGCTGCTCCTCCAGCCGCTCCGCGCTGAGACCGTGGGCGACCCGGAGCCGCGGCGAGTGATCGGTGAGCGCCAGGTACTCGTGGCCGAGCGCGCGGGCCGCGTCCGCCATCGCGAGGACGGGCGTCGCCCCGTCGGACCACTCGCTGTGGCTGTGGAGGTCGCCGCGCAGCCGTCCCCGCAGCGCGCTCGCGGGCGGAGGAGCCGAGCCGCGCAGCTCCGCGAGGTAGTCGGGCACCCGGCCCGACCGCGCCTGCTCGATCACCGTGAAGGTCGTGTCGCCGATCCCGGAGGCCCGCCGCACGAGGGCGAGGTCGTCCCGCTCGGCGGACGCCATCCCCTCCAGCACCGCGGCCGCGCGGCGGAACGCCTTCGCCCGGTAGCGGGAGGCCCGCTCCCGCTCGAGCAGTGCTGCGATCTCCTCGAGTGCCGCGATCGGGTCCATGCGCCCGGTCTACCACGGCGCCCGCCGCGGCCTCACCCCCTCGACGGCGGCCTCGGCTCCGGCCCCCGGCCTCATCCCGCCTCGGCCCCGCCCCGGTCCCGGCCGCTCGACGCTGGGAACCGGCCGAGCCCCGTTGCCGACCGTGACGATCGAGATATATCGTGACTCTCGTCCACTCGCGATGTATCGCGTTTCAGAAAGGCACTCCGGTGCAGGAGGAGGAGCTCATGTCCCTCGAGAAATGGCTCGTACAGGCCGGCGAGACGAAGGTCATCGACCTCGACGTCGTCCGCTCGGTCAAGGTCGCTCTCGTCGGCGGCCAGATCGACGTCATCGCCCACGACGAGCCGACCGCTCGCGTGGAGGTCCACAGCGTCGACGGCCGCCCGCTCAAGGTCTCGATGGACGGCGACCGCCTCGAGATCGACCACGTCCAGCTCCGCTGGGACACCATCGTCGACGTCGTGAAGGGCCTCGGCCGCCGCGGCGACCGCGCCGACATCAGCCTCCTCGTCCCCCGCGGCGTCGACCTCAAGTTCGACACCGTCTCGGCCGACGGCCTGGTCTCGGGTCTCCACAGCGACGCCCGCGTCTCGACGGTCGGCGGCGACATCGTCGTCGACGGCCTGCACGGCGACATCGAGGTGAACACCGTCCACGGCGAGCTCTCGGTCCGCAGCCACACCGGCCGCGTCACCGCGCGCACCGTCTCCGGCGACGTCACCGCGACCGGCGAGCTCACCCGCTTCACCGTCGACGGCGTCTCGGGCAGCGTGTTCGTCGACGCCGAGGGCACCCCCGACCGGATCCAGGCCAACACCGTCAGCGGCGACCTCACGATCCGCGTCGACGAGGGCCTCGGCGCCCGCTACCGCATCAACACCGTCTCGGGCACGCTCCAGCTCGACGGCTCCGTCGTCAAGGGCACCTTCGGCCGGGGCTTCACCTCGACCACGGGCTCGCTCGACTCGAAGTGGGTCGACGTCGCCGCCAACTCCGTCTCGGGAGACGTGGTCGTCGTCCGCCGGTCCGTCGCCGCGTCCTCCGCCTCGGTGGGCGAGGGCTGGGGCTCCCCCGGCGCCGGCCCCGCCGACGGCCGCCGCCCGATGGACGGGAGCTCGCTGTGAGCCCCGTCTTCGCGCACGGCCGCCTGCGCCTCTACCTGCTCAACCTCCTCGCCGAGTCGCCGCGTCACGGCTACGAGCTGATCCAGGCGCTCAGCGAGCGCTTCGGCGGCACCTACGCGCCCAGCGCCGGCACGGTCTACCCGCGCCTCGCGAAGCTCGAGGAGGAGGGACTCGTCACGAAGGAGGCCGACGGCCGCAAGACCGTCTACTCCATCACCGACGCCGGCCGCGCCGAGCTCGCGAACCGCGCGACCGACCTGGGCGACATCGAGGAGGAGCTCACCGACTCCGTCCGCCGGCTCGCCGACGAGGTCCGCCTCGGCGTCGCGGAGGCGATGAAGAGCCTCCGCGCCGACCTGGCCAGCGCCGCCCGCGACTCGCGGGAGCCCGGACGCCGACCGGAGCACTCCGCCGAGGAGCCGCGCCCGCAGGACACGTCCGGCACCCCCTCCGAGCAGCCCGCGCCGGAGCAGACCGCGCCGGTTTCGCCCGACGCGCGCACCGCCTCGCGGATCGCCCTGCGCGACGCCGAGGTGCTGCTCACCGAGTTCCGCGACGAGCTGCGCGCGGAGCTGCGCACCGCCGCCTCCTCGGGATCCGTGACGACCGCGAGCGTCGACGCCCTGCGCGCCGCGCTCGACGAGGCCCGCGCCTCGGTCCGCTCCACCCTGGACTGAGCCCGGACACCTCAGCGCCGGGAGGGCGGGGATCCCGCCCGGGGTCCCCGCCCTCCTGGCGCTACTGCCGCCCGACCGCCAGCGCCTCCTCCTCCACGTCGAGGAACGCCAGAGCGCTCACCACCGCCGGCTCCTGGTACCGCCCCTCGGAGCGCGCGCGGAGCACCGCCTCCCGCTCGGCCGCGATCATCACGCGCCGGAGCCGGTTGTAGGCCTGCGGGAGCGGCTCCACGCCCTCGCCCTCCGGCGGGTTCTCCAGGGCGTCGGCGAGGAACGTCGCGTTCCGCCGCAGCCGGTCGAGCACGCGGTCCTCCACTCCGTCCTGCGGCTCCGCGTCGAGCCGGGCGAGGCCGGCGGCCTGCGCCTCCGCGAGCAGCATCTGCTTCTCGACGTGCTCCTGCATCTCGTTCGGGGCCGGCAGCTTCAGGGCGCGGACGAGCCGCGGGAGCGCGAGCCCCTCGACGAGCGTCCCCGCCACCACGATGAAGGCGAGGAACTGCAGGAACGCGCGCTGCGGCGTCTCCGCGGGCAGGAGGAACGCGGCGGCGAGGGTGACCACGCCGCGGATGCCCGCGAACGACACCCCGATCGCGGTCGGCCAGGTCCACCCGCGCTGCTGCAGCCGGCGCGGACCGTGCCGGAACAGCAGCGTCGTCATGCACATCCAGGCCACGCGGCTCCCGACCAGCGCCGCGAGCACGGCCGCGCCGATGCCGACCGTCTGCCAGATCCCGATGCCCGAGTCGGCCGTCGCCTCCACCACCGACGACAGGCTGAGCCCGATGAAGAGGAACACCGCGTTCTCGAGCAGGAACTGGATCGTCCGCCAGTTGAGCGACTCCGCGATCCGCGCCTGCGCCGACTGGATGACCGGCGCCCGGTAGCCCAGGTAGAGCCCCGCGACCACGACCGCCAGCACCCCGGAGCCGTGCAGCAGCTGCGCCGGGATGAACGCGACGTAGGGCGTCACCAGCGAGAGGCTCGTGTCCAGCACGGACGACTGCACCTGCTTGCGCACGAACCCGAGCAGCACGGCGATGCCGATCCCGACTCCGCCGCCCACTGCCACGGCCAGCACGAAGTCGAGCGCGATGCGCCCGGGAGTGACCGTGCTGACGATCGCCAGGAGGGAGGCGTTCAGCGCCACCAGCGCGGTCGCGTCGTTGAGGAGGCTCTCGCCCTCGAGCACCGTGAGCATGCGCCGCGGCAGGCGGAGCCGCCCCGCGATCGCCGTGACCGCCACCGCGTCCGTGGGCGCCACGATCGCGCCGAACGCGAGGGCCGCGGCGACCGTGATCGCCGGGACGACCATCCAGGCCACCGCGCCGACCACCGCGACCGTGAAGACGACGAGCCCGACCGACAGCAGGTGGATGCTGTCGCCACGAGCGCGGACGTCGAGGACGGAGGTGCGGATCGCCGCCGCGTAGAGCAGCGGCGGCAGGATCCCGAACAGCACCACGTCCGGCTCGACCACCACCTCCGGGATCCCGGGGACGAAGGAGGCGAGGGCTCCGACGGCGACGAGCGCCACGGGAGCGGACCAGTTCACCCGCCCCGACAGCCCGGTGACCAGGACGGTCACCACCACGAACGAGACGATCCAGACGATCGCGACGACGGGCTCCTCCATCGCGTCACTCCTCCCGGGCGTCCGCGCGCCACGGCCCCATTGTGGCCGCCCGGAGAGCAGCCCGGACAGCCGCCGGGAGGGTGCGGCTAGCGGCCGGCCTCGTGGATGTCGCGCGCCTTGGTGACCTTCGCCGGGTCCACCGGGTTCATGCCGAGGACGATCTTGCCGCGCGAGTGCCGCTTCTCGAGGTCGTCGAAGGCGTCCTGCACCTGGTCGAAGGGGTAGAAGCCCGAGACGAGCACCCGCAGCTTCTGCTCGCCGACGAGGCCGACCAGCTCGCCGAGGATCTCGGTGTCGCGCTGGGCGGTCTCGGCGTCGGGCCAGACGGCGCGCAGCTCGATCTCCTTGCGGTCGTCGCTGGAGTGGAAGCGGCCCGCCGCGATGCCGAGCTCGTCGGCGAGGGCGTCGTTCTCCCCGCCGAAGTTGTCGAGGAACACCGTGACCCCGCCGGGCGCCGCGGCCCGGATGCGGTCGGCGATCCCGTCGCCGTAGACCACCGGCTTCACGCCGATCTGGCGGAGGTAGTCGAAGTTGCGCTCGCCGCAGGTGCCGATCACGGTCGCGCCGCGGAGCTTCGCCAGCTGGATCTCGAGGCTGCCCACTCCTCCGGCCGCGGCGGAGACGAGGACGGTGTCGTCCGGTCCGACGTGCGTGGCCTCGAGCGCGCGCCACGCGGTCACTCCGGCGAGGAACAGCGCGCCGCCGACCTCCCAGCTCACGGAGGCGGGCTTGGCGACGAGGTTGCGGCGCGGCACCACGACGTGGGTCGCGTGCGAGCCGACGAGCGCGTGGCCGACCACGTCGCTGCGGAGCTTGATGTCGGTGACGCCCTCGCCGAGGGCGACGACGACGCCCGAGAAGTCGGTGCCCTGGCGCATCGGGAAGGCCGCGGAGTGGTCGGAGTCGAACTGGCCCTGCCGGATGAACGCCTCCATGTGGTTCACCCCGGCGGAGAGCACCTCGACCAGCACCTCGCCCGCCCCGGGCTTCGGCCGCTCGACCTCGGCGATCTCGAGGACGTCCGCGTCGCCGAAACGGCTGTACTGGACGACGCGGGCGGCGGTGGGGCTCAGACGGGACATGCGCTCATCATCCGCCCCCGCCGCCCGAAGCCCCTGACCCCCGAACGGGGGCGTGCGACTCAGGAGGGGTCGCTCGGGCAGTACAGCTGGGTGCGCGGACCGGAGCGGTCGATGACGTGCTCGGACATCGGCCGGCCGCAGAGCGGGCATGCCTGCCCCGCGGGCGCCTCCTGCTCGGGCTGGTCGTACGGGCCGAGCGGCGGCGGGCCGATCCAGGGGAACAGCCGCGCGTTGAAGCGCTGGTAGAGGGAGCCGGTCTTCTTCCGCGTCATATCCTTAGTGTACTAACCATCAGGGCACGATGAGAGGATGACGCCGTGGAAACCGACCCGCTCGCCCTCCAGAACCAGGTCTGCTTCTCCCTCGCCGTCGCGGCGCGCACCGTCATCGGGCTGTACCGCCCCGTGCTCGAGCCGCTCGGGCTCACGCACCCGCAGTACCTCGTGATGCTCGCGCTCTGGGAGCGGAGCCCCCGCTCGCTCGCCGACCTCGGCTCCGCGCTGCGCCTCGAGCCGGCCACGCTCAGCCCGCTCGTGAAGCGCCTGGAGGCGAGCGGCCACGTCACGCGCGCCCGGAGCAGCGACGACGAGCGCCGCCTCGACGTCGCGCTGACCCCCTCCGGAGCGGCCCTCCGCGAGCAGGCCCTGCAGGTTCCTCCTCAGATCGTGGAGCGGCTCGACGTCCCCCTCGAGGAGCTCATCGCGCTCCGCGACAGCCTCACCGGCCTGATCGGAGCCGCGACCCGCGACGGCCGCTGACCCCCCGCTCGGGGCGTCGGCCGCGAGCACGCCGGCCGCCGCTCCCCGCCGCACCGGGAAACTCCCGGTCACAGCGCGGGATCAGCCTCCGCTCGGCCCGCTCCCGGCCGTCTTGACTGCCCCCTCGTACGGAGTAGTGTCATCGCTCGTGACACACGAGGGCCCCCCGTCCGCCGCGGACGGATCATCGGCCGACGCGACCGAGCTGCGCACCGCCAAGCACTTCTTCATCGGCGAGCCGCTCCCCAGCGACAAGCTCGAGGGACAGCTGCTGCAGAAGCGGCTCGCGCTCCCCATCTTCGCCAGCGACCCGCTCTCCTCCGTGGCCTACGCGCCGCAGGAGCTGCTGATGATCCTGCTGCTCGGCGGACTCTCCTTCCTCACCTTCGCCCCCTGGGTGGCCGCGTGCGTGGTCGTCCTCCTCGTCGTGGTGGTGCTGAGCTACCGCCAGCTGATCCGGGCCTACCCGTCCGGCGGCGGCGACTACGAGGTCGCCCGCACCAACCTGGGCGAGACCGCGGGCCTCACGGTCGCCGCCGCCCTCCTCGTGGACTACGTGCTCACCGTGGCCGTGTCGGTCGCCTCCGGAGTCGACAACATCATCTCCGCAGTACCCGAGCTGGCGCCGCTGCGGGTCGAGCTGGCCATCCTCTTCGTGGTGCTGCTGGCGGCCGTGAACCTCCGCGGCGTCTCGGAGTCGAGCCGCGCCTTCGCCGTCCCGACGTACCTCTTCGTCGCGAGCGTCTTCGTCATGGTCGTCGTCGGCCTGGTCCGCACCGCCTTCGGCGACACCCCGGTCGCGGAGTCGGCGGGCTTCACCGTGCAGGGCGAGCAGCTCACGCAGGCGGCCGTCGTCCTCCTGCTGCTGCGCTCCTTCGCCAGCGGCTGCGCGGCGCTCACGGGCGTCGAGGCCATCTCGAACGGTGTGCCCGCGTTCCGCGCCCCGAAGGTCAAGAACGCCCAGCGCACCCTCGTCGCGATGGGAACGATCGCGATCGTGCTCTTCGTCGGCCTGACCGCCCTCGCCCTGCTCTCGAACGTGCACTACGCCGAGAACGCCTGCCACCTGGTGGGCTTCGCCGACTGCGCCACGACCCCGCAGCGCTCCGTGATCGCGCAGGTCGCCGCCGCCACGTTCGGCAACAACACGATCCTGTTCTTCATCATCCAGGCCGCGACGGCCGCCGTCCTGCTCCTCGCGGCGAACACCGCGTTCAACGGCTTCCCGCTGCTGGGCTCCGTGCTGGCCCGCGACGGCTACGCGCCCAAGTCGCTGAACACCCGCGGCGACCGCCTCATCTACTCCAACGGAGTGATCATCCTGGCGCTCGTCGCCGCGATCATCCTGCTCGTCTACCAGGCCTCGCTCACGAGCCTCGTGCAGCTGTACATCATCGGCGTCTTCGTCTCGTTCACGCTCGGGCAGTCGGGCATGGTCAAGCACTGGGTGCGGATGATCCGCAACGGCGAGGGCTCGCGCACCGTCTACACGAGCCTGGCCATCAACCTGTTCGGCGCGACGCTGACGTTCGCGGTGCTCGTCGTCGTCACGATCACGAAGTTCACCCACGGCGCCTGGCTCGTCTACCTGGTGATGCCGATCCTCGGTGTGCTGATGGCCGGCGTCTACCGCTACTACCGCGACGTCGAGAAGGAGATCGAGGTCGACCCGACCACGACCTTCGGCGCCAACGGCGACCACGCGATCGTGCTGGTGGGCCGGATGAACAAGCCCACGCTGAAGGCGCTCGACTACGCCATCGCGGCGCGGCACGAGACGCTGGAGGCGGTGCACTCCTCCATCGACGACGCGCAGACCGCGCAGCTGAAGGCCGACTGGGCGCAGATGGACATCGAGGTGCCGCTGCGCTGCGTGGCCTCCCCCTATCGCGACATCTCGTACCCGCTGATCAAGTACATCAAGGCCCACCGCCTCGAGCACGGCTCCGAGATCACCACGGTCTACATGCCGCAGTACATCGTCGGGCACTGGTGGGAGGCGTTCCTCCACAACCACAAGTCGCGGCGGATCCGCCAGAAGCTCCTGCTGGTGCACGGAGTGACGGTGGCGCTGGTGCCGTGGCTGCTCGACTCGTCCGAGCTCATCTACGGACGCCGCTCCCGGCCGATCCCCGGCCAGACGCGCCGCGGCGAGCCGGTGCGCCCGGTGACCCGCCGCCCGATCCCGCCCGCGTCCTCGCTCCCCCAGGGAGCCGCCGGCGAGGGCGCTCCGCGCATCCCGCAGCGCCCGGCCGCGCAGAACCGGCCGCGCTCGAAGCGGCGCTGAGGCGGCGGGAGCTCCCGGCCGGCGGCGGCCCGGAAACGGGTAGAGGGCCCGCGGCGTGTGCCGCGAGCCCCCGATTTCCCCTTAGTGCCTTCCCCCGAAGGCGGCCCGCCCCAACGGGCCGTGTCCGACGCTATCGGTGGGCTATGCACCGGCGCATCCTCCTCGCGACGGATGCCCGTGCTCCCTTCAGACGACAGGCTCGTCCTCCGCCGTCTCAGACGACGGCCCCGCGCACCCCTCGGCCGGTGAGCCACCAGACCGCCGCGACGGCGACCGCGGCCGCCGCGCCGCCGCCCACGAGCAGGATCGCCGCCCGCACCACGTGCGCCCGGTAGGCGGCGTCGAGCGGATCGATGCCCGCCCCCGCCAGCACGATCCCGGCGGGAACCACCGCGGCCGCGAGCACCACGGCCGCGGCCGCGATGCGCACCGGCTGCCGGCCGTCGGAGCGGAGCTTCCGGGGACGGCGACCGACGTACCAGACCACCGCGCCGATCCCGAGCCCGAGCAGCCCGAGCACACCGCTCGCGTACTGCGCCCACCGGAAGCCGGGGAAGGGCCCGAGCTCCTGCTGCAGCAGGGGGATCGCCGAGACGAAGAGGCCGCCCCGGTGGGTGAAGCCGTCCCACATCACGTGGCTGGCGGCTCCGATGGCGATGCCGGCGGCCGCGAAGACGAGCACGCGGATCCACGCGGCGGCCCCGCGGGGCGGCGAGCGCCGGGGACGCAGGCGCGAGCGGACCAGCGCGGGCGCGAGGTCGCGCCAGGCCGGAGCGACGACCGCGCTCCACAGCGCGAGGCCGAGCATCCCGAGCAGCAGGTCGACGGTGACGACGCCGAGGAGGGAGTGGGTGGACTCGCGGGCGACGGCGATCGGGAGGTACATGCCGATGTCCGGGACCATCGCGCCGATGGCCACGGCCGCGGCGGGGATCCGGCCGTTCGAGAACGCGAGCGCGACGACGGCGTGGCTCGGCGTGAAGGGCATGACACGCACGCTATCCCGGCAACGCGGCCGGCGAGTGTCCGCGTCGCGAAGCGCGCGTCACCGATCGCGGTCCGGCTCCTGGGCTCCGCTCCGGCGCGTCGGCCTCCCGGGGCCGGCGGTCAGCCCGAGGAACGTGATCCCCAGGACGAGGAACACCGGCCAGACCGGATTCCCGAGGACCGCGAAGACCGCTCCCGCCGCGAGGAACAGCGGACCCGTGACCGCGTTCCAGCGCCGGGACGCCTCCTCCGACGACATCCGACCCGAACCCTTCCCGTCCTGTGCGCGCGCCATCCCTCCACGCTAGGTCGCCTCCGCGGGGCCCGCCTCCCCCGCTCGGTGGAGCCGCGCGCTCGGGGAGCTCCGAGCGCGGCGACCGTAGAATCGTCCGGAAGTCCGGCCCTCCGGGCCCAGCGGCGACGGATCGGAGCGGGTGTGCGGAAGGCGTTCGCGATCCTCCGCCTGACCCTCGCCGGGCTGGGCGCGGTCGGACTCGTCGGCGACTTCTTCTACACCCTGGGCTTCCGCGCGTTCCAGATCGACAACTTCTTCGCCTACTTCACGACGCAGTCGAACATGGCCGGGGTCGTGGTGCTGGGCCTGTCCGGCCTGGTCGCCCTTGCGCGCGAGCGGGAGCCGCGCTGGCTCAGCACGGTGCGGGCGCTCGTGCTCACCTACATGGTCGTGTCGGGGATCGTCTTCGGGCTGATCGCGGTCGAGGCCAACAACCGCGGCGTGCGGGTCGACGTGCCCTGGTCGAGCGCGCTCCTGCACTTCGTGATCCCGACGCTCGCGATCCTCGACTGGATCCTCGGAGCCGGCCGCCGCCCGGTCGCCTGGCGCGGGGCGCTGACCGTGCTCGGCTTCCCGATCGTCTGGGGCGTCATCACCCTGGTCCGCGGGGCCCTCATCGGCTGGTACCCGTACTTCTTCCTCGACCCCGGCCAGGTCGACGGCCCCGTGATGTTCGTGCTCTACGACGTGATCGTGCTGAGCCTGATCTCCGGCATCGCCGTGTTCGTCCTCGCGCTCAGCCGGGTGCGGCCGCTCGGGGCGGCGCACGCGTCGGAGTGGCGGGGCCCGCTGGCGCGGCTCCGCGAGCTCGTCAGCCGGGGACGACGGCGAACGGCTCGAGCGCCGTCTGCGCGAGGGTGACCAGCTCGTCGTCGCTGAGGTCCTGCAGCGAGAGGGCCTGATCCGCTCCGACCAGCCCGACGAGCACCGCCTCGCCGGTCGACGGCTGAAGATTGAGCCACTCGGTGATGCCCGCCTCGGAGCCGACGAGCGACCAGCGCGCGGGGGCGTCGGCCTCCCAGAACGCCTCGTCGAAGCGCAGCCACAGCGTCTCGACGACACCGGAGCCGAGGGCCGCGACGGCCGCGCGCTGCGCGAACGGGAGCGGCGGGTCGAAGGCGATCGCGTCCGTCTGGAGCACCCCGATCGGCACGGTGACCAGTACCCGGTCGGCTGTGAACGACTCGCCGGTGCCCAGGCGGATGCTGACGCCGGTCTCCGTGTAGCCGATGCCGCTCACCACGGCGCGCAGCGAGACCTCGACGTCGGCGAGCAAGGTGTCGACCAGGGGCGCGAGCCCGTCGGTCAGCAGCGCGTCGCCGGAGTCGTCGCTCAGCTCCTCCGCGGTCGTGGCGGCGGAGGCGTCGCCCAGTCCGTACCAGGAGGAGAGCTCCTCGGGAGCGGCGCCGGTGCGCAGTGCGGTCGTCCCGGCGAGGTGCGCCGCCACGCGGGCGGCGTCGCCGTCGCCGGAGCCCGGCTCGGCCTCGGCGGGGTCGGGCGCTCCGGAGCCGGCGAACGACTCGGCGAGCGCCAGGTCCTCCGGCTGCTCCGCTCCCCACTCGAGAGCACGGGTCAGGGCGTCGGCGCCCGTGGTGCCGGTGTCGAGGGCCGCGCCGCCGGCGTCGCTCGAGCGGACGTCGGCGAGGTCGACCGCGGTCGTGACGACGCCCGCGTCCGCGATGCTCTCGCGCAGGGCGGCTCCCGCGCCGGTGAGGGCCCAGGCTCCGGTCTCGACGGCGATCGGCCAGCCGTCCGGAGTCGCGGTGGCGATGCGGCCGCCGGTGCGCTCGCGCGCCTCGACCACGGTGACGTCGAAGCCCGCGTCGGCCAGGCGCCGCGCGGCGACCGCTCCGGCGAGGCCGGCCCCGACGATCGCGATCCGCTCGCCCTCGTCGGCGACGGCGCTGATCTCGGCGGCCGCGCGGACCCCGGAGCTCCAGGCGCCCTGGAGCGTGCCGGGCGCCTCCGTGTCGGTGGCCTCGCCCGCGAGGAAGACGCGGTCGAGGACCGCGGTGCCCAGGTCGGTGCGGTGCTGCGGCGTCGCGCCGACGGGCAGGTAGGAGACGGAGCCGAGCGCGTACGGATCCTCGGCCCAGGCGGAGCGCACGAAGGCGGCCGGCGCGGGGACGGCGGTGGTGCTCGGCGTGGGCACGGGGGCCTTCGTGACCGAGCGGGTCGGCGTCGGACGCGACGGCGTGCAGCCCGCGAGGGCCAGGAGCCCGACTCCCGTGGCGGCTCCCGAGAGGAAGAGGCGGCGTCCGATCGTCATCCCGGACATCCTACGTTCTCGGCGTTCGGCCGGGGCGGCGCGGGCGGCGTGGCTGACGCCACCGTTCACGCGGCCCGCTTCGAGGTGCTGGGTGACGGCGGGACGGCGAGCGGATAGCGTCGGGGCAGCGCGGACCGGGCCGCGGCGACGGGGGACGCGGCATGGACACGACACGGACGCGGACCGCGACGACGACGACCGGGGCCCCTCCCCGCAGTCACCTCCATGCGGTGCTGCTCGGCGCACTGGGGATGATCGTGGCCCCGCTGCTCATCGTCCTCGCGACCACGGCCTGGTCCTCCCCCGGACCGGAGGAGTACGTCCGCATGGCGCTCGGCTCGGTGGTCGCGGCGTGCGTCTCGGTGGTCGGCGCCTGGTGGCTCGCCTTCGAGCGGCGCAGCGCCGGGGCACCCGGTCGCACCTGGTTCTGGGGAATCGCCTGCCTCGTCACGGTCAATGCGGTCTCGACCGTCGGAGCCGCCGCCGACCGCCTCACCGGCCTGATCACGGGCTGAGCGGGTGGACGTCCAGGCGCGGTCACCGCGCTCGCCTCACTCCTCGGCGACCGCCCCGATGGCCCCGAGTCCCGCCTCGAGCGAGCGGCAGCAGCATCGGCGCCGGTGATCGCCCCGACGAGACGACCGAGCGGCTCCGGCTGTTCCGTCCCGCCGAGAGCGATCTGGACGAGCTGTGGCGGCTGTACTCCGACGAGCGGATCGCGGCGGGCGACCCCCTCCTCCGACACGGCTCCGTCGAGCAGACCCGGGCGGTGCTCGCCCGCCGGACGGCGCAGTGGGAACGGGACGACCTCAGCAGCTGGGTCGTCCGGCTGCGGAGTCCCGAGGGCGGCGCGGACGGTGCGATCGGGATCGGCGGATGCACCCTCCTCACCGACACGGCCTGGAACGTCGCGTTCACCGTCCATCCGGACCACTGGGGCAGGGGGTACGCCCAGGAGGTCGCCTCCGCAGGGATCGCTCGGGCGCGGCGGCTCCGGCCGGAGCTCCCCGTGACCGCGGTCGTCGCGGAACGGAACGAGCGATCGCACCGCACGGTCGCTCGACTCGGTCTCGAACGGAGGTGGGCGGGCCCCGACGCGCACAGCCCTGACCCCGCGGCCCGCATCGCGCTCTACTCCGACCGCCTCCTCTCCGAGGACGAGATCGGCCGCCTCACGAGCTGAACGCGCCGCGTGACGCTGATCGCCGCAGGCAGCAGCGGAGCCGAGACGCCTGCGCGAGACCGCGACGTCTCGTTCCGGTGCGCCTCCTGGCCCCATCTTTCTTCCCGGCGGGCGGCGCTGCGCACGAGTGGGTGGGTGGGCGGCGCGGCACTCGCGCCGACCCCTCTCGCGATCGCGCTCAGCGGCCGCCCGCGAGTCGGGGCAGGAAGGGCGCGGAGGTACTCGCCGGACGGAGCATTCGAAGCCCGTCACCGCGAGGGGCGTTAGCGTCATCGGATGGCGAGCATCACGTACCCCACGCCCCTCCGCGCCGGAGGCCGGGTGGAGGTGCCCGCGCCCTCGATGGGAGTCCCCGAGCCCCTGCACGACCGGCTGCAGGACGCCGCGCGCCGACTCGGCTCGGCGGGCTACGACGTCCGGGTCCGGCCGCATGCCCTCCTCGGCGGACTCGCTCCGGCGTCCGCCGCGGATCGGGCGGCCGACCTGCACGACGCCTTCCGGAGCGGGGACGCGGTCCTTCCTCCGTGGGGCGGCGAGCTCGCCGTCGAGCTGCTGGAGAGGCTCGACTGGCACGCCCTCGCGGAGGCCCGGCCCTGGTTCGTCGGCTGGTCGGACGTCTCGACGCTGCTCCTGCCCCTGACGACGACGACCGGGCTCGCGACGATCCACGGCGCCAATCTGATGGACGAGCCGTGGGAGCTGCCGGTCGGGTTCCACCGCTGGACGGAGGTCGCCGGCCTCGAGCCCGGAGCCGCGTTCACGCAGCACGCCGCGCCGCGACGCCGGAGCCGTCCGTGGGGTGCGTGGGCGGACGAGCCGCTCGACCGCGATCGGGCCTACGAGGAGCCGACCCGCTGGCGCTCGCTCGACGGGTCAGCGGACGCGGCGATGTCCGGCCGCTTGATCGGCGGATGCCTCGAGACGGTGTCCCTGCTCGCGGGCACGCCCTACGGCGACGTTCCGGGCTTCGCTCGCCGGCACGCGCCGGAGGGCACCGTCGTCTACCTGGAGGCGGCCGGGTCCGACTCCGTCTCGGTGCTCCGGATGCTCACCTCGCTCCGGCTCGCGGGCTGGTTCGAGCAGGCGGCCGGCGTCCTGATCGGCCGGACCGAGGGCGCCTGGCTGCCCGAGCTGAGCCAGGAGGACGCGGTGCGGCGGGCGCTCGGCGACCTCGGCGTGCCGGTGATCCTCGACGTCGACACCGGGCACCAGCCGCCGCAGATGCCCCTGGTCAACGGCGCGCTCGCAGAGATCGCGCTGAGCGGGCCGACCGCCTCGATCACGCAGCGGCTCGTGCCCTGACGGCGCGTGCGGAGAGATCCCGTCGAGCAGTGCCACCTCGCGGCACGGCCGCCGCCGCTCCCGGCCCTCCTCCGCCCGCCGAGCGCAAGGCCGAGCGGCGGGGAGGCGCCGAGTGGTAGACCTGGGGGCATGAGCAACGACATCCGCGCACTCGCCGAGGGCGAGAGCTACCTCGCCTTCTTCCAGGGCGGGCCGTTCGACGGCCAGACCGAGAACCGCGTCAGCACCGAGGGAGGCTACGAGAAGGAGGTCGACGTCTACGCCGCCGTCGACGGCCAGGAGACGCACCTCGTCTACAACGCCGTCTCCGCGAAGGAGGTCGGCGAGGCGGTCCACGTGACCTACTCGATCGACACTCCCGACTCCGACCCGATCGAGGACCCGGAGGACCGCGGCGGCGGATTCCAGTAGTCCGCACCACTCTTCGGATGCCGCTCCGGCGTCGCGCTCAGCGCGGCCGGGGCGGCATCCGCATGTGAGGACGCGCCACTCCGCGGACGACGCCTCCCGCCGCTCCTAGGATGATGGTTCCTCACTGTCTCGGCCGATTCAGGTCCGCGTTCCTCGGGAGCCGCCGTGTCCGATCCGCTGATCCGCCCGATGCCCCTCCGCGGCGACTCCGCCCGGTACTGGCTGCGGGCCCGCCACGCCGAGGCCGGGCCCGACCCCGCCTTCGCCGTCACCGGTCAGGAGGCCGCCGCCGAGGGCGTGCTCCTCCGGCGGATCTGGCACACGGCCGGCACGATCGACTTCCGCCCGAGCCCCCGCGCCGACCCGGGGTCGGTGGTGCTCCTGCTCCCGCTCGAGGGCGCGTTCACCGTCACCAGTCGGGAGGAGCGCGAGTTCGTCGGCCGCGGCACCCTCGCGGTGCTGCCCGCCCGATCGGGAGCGACGATCAGCACGAGCGCTCCCAGCTCCCGGCTCGTCCTGGTCGTGCGGCCCTCGGGCGACGCGGATCCGCCCGCCGGCCTCACCGTGGTCTCCTCCCCCGCGGCACCGGTGCTGGTCGCCGCCGCGAACGCGGTGCTCGACGCCGGGCTGCCCATGAGCCCCGGGCTGCACACCGCGCTGCGGGGCCTCGCCGCGGCCGTCGTCGCGGAGTGACGGGAGCTGTCAACCCTCCCCGCCCCGGCCATCCGCTCGCAGGGACGTCCTCGAACATCAAGTGACGCCGATCGTCGGCGCCGGAAGGAGCACTCGCCATGGCCGAGATCACCGCCCACCACGGACTCTTCAAGGACACGGACCTGCACGTCGACGACACCGGCGGATCGGGCCGCCCCGTGGTCCTCATCCACGGCTGGCCCCTCTCGGGCGAGTCGTGGAAGGAGCAGGTCCCCGCGTTCGCCGAGGCCGGCTACCGCGTCGTCACCTACGACCGCCGCGGCTTCGGGCGCAGCGACAAGCCGCTCACCGGCTACAGCTACGACACGCTCACCGAGGACCTGCACACCCTCCTCACCGAGCTCGACCTGCAGGACGTCACCCTGGTCGGCTTCTCGATGGGCGGCGGCGAGGTCGCCCGCTACTTCACGAAGTACGGCGCCGATCGCCTGCACAGCGTCGTCTTCGCCTCGGCCGTCCCGCCGTACCTGATGAAGACGGACGACAACCCGGACGGCCCGCTCGAGAAGGCGCAGGCCGCGCAGATGACCGCGGGCCTCACGAAGAGCGAGGACGACTTCTACGACCAGTTCACCACCGACTTCTTCTCGGTCGACGGCGTGCTGAAGGTGACGGAGGAGCAGCGCCAGGAGGCGATCGCTCTGGCGAAGCAGTCGGCCAAGCACGCGGCCCTCGCCTGCATGACGGCGTTCGCGACCACCGACTTCCGCGAGGACCTGCCCAACGTGTCGGTGCCCGCGCTCGTCATCCACGGCGACGGCGACGGCACGGTTCCGTTCGAGGGCTCCGGCGCCCGCACCCACGCGGCGATCCCCGGCTCCGAGCTGCACGTCGTCCACGGCGCCCCGCACGGAGTGACCGTGAGCCACCCGGAGGAGTGGAACCGCGTCGTCCTGGAGTTCCTCGCGAAGTAGCGGCGGCACTCCCGCATGCTGGTCGAGCAGCCCCGCAGGGGCGTATCGAGATCCGCTGAACACAAGCGGATCTCGATACGCGCGCTGCGCGCGCTGCTCGATCAGCGTGAGCGGCCTCTGCCGGTCGAGCAGCCCAGGAGGGGCGTCGGGGCACGGCGAGGTCCGGCGAACGGCCTGCCCAGGTCCGGCGGTGGGAGTGCGTCAGTCGAGGATCGTGTCCACGAGCCGGGTCGTCCGATCGATGAACGCGTCTCGATGCTCTCCTCCGGGGCTCCAGAACGCATCGCCGTGCAGCGTGCGGAAGGAGTTCGCCTCGTAGAGCGCCCGAGCGGCCGATCGCCCCGCCTCGGGGTCGGCGGTCGGGAGCACCTGCGCCACCCGGTCCGCGAAGCGGCGGGACTCCTGGGCGCCCCGCTCGAGCAGTGCGCGATCGCTCGACGAGGCGACCATCACCGCACGGAGGAAGGCCCGGTGCCTGTCGAAGACCGCGGTGACGGCGTCCACGACCGCACGAGCGGATCCGTCGACGGCTCGCAGCCGCTCGTCCTCCGACCGCGCCACGCCCGTCATGCCGTGCTCGTAGACGGCGTGGAACAGGCCGCTCGATCCAGTGGCGCGACGGCACGCTCGCGGAGGGTCCGATCGCGCTCTGCGAGGTGCAGGCCTACGCCCACGAGGCCATGGTCGGCGGAGCGGCGCTGCTCGAGCACCTCGGCCGTGACGGCTCGGAGTGGCGCGAGGCGGCGTCGACGCTGAAGGCGCGCTTCGCGGAGGCGTTCTGGATCGACGACGCCGACGGCGGCTACCCGGCGATCGCGCTCGACGCGGCCGGGCGCCCGGTCGACACGATCACCAGCAACCTCGGCCACCTCCTCGGCACCGGCATCCTCTCCCCCGAGCACGCCGCCCGGGTCGCCGAGCTGCTGGTCTCCCCCGGGCTCGACTCGGGCTTCGGCCTGCGCACCCTGGACACCGGCTCGGGCGGCTACTGGCCGCTGTCGTACCACGGCGGCTCCGTCTGGGCCCACGACACCGCGATCGCCGTCACCGGGCTCGCCCGGGAGGGCTTCGGGGCGGCGGCGACGACCCTCTCGCGCGGACTGATCGCCGCGGCCGAGGGCTTCGGCTACCGGATGCCCGAGCTGCACTCGGGCGACCCCGCCGCCGAGGTGCACGCGCCGGTGCCGTACCCGGCGGCCTGCCGACCGCAGGCCTGGTCGGCGGCCGCCTCCGTCGCCGTGCTGTCGGCGGCGCTGGGGCTCGCTCCCGGAGGCGACACCCTGGTCGTCGCGCCGCTCTCGCCCGCGCTCGCCGGGCCGATCCGCGTGGACGGGATCCGCTACCGCGGCTCCGTGGTGCCGGTGGACTGGGACGGCAGGATCTGAGGCGCCGCGCCGCTCAGGGCGGACCGGCTCAGATCAGGCCGGCTCAGGGCAGGCGCGCTCAGGGCAGGCGCGCCACGACCGCGCGCGCGATGCGCCGGCCCGAGCGGTTCGCCCCGATGGTCGAGGCCGTCGGGCCGTAGCCGGCGAAGAAGACGCGCTGATCCGTCAGCGAGGCTCCGTCGGCGACCGCGATGCCGCCCTCGCGCTCGCGCAGCCCGAGCGGAGCGAGGTGGCGCAGCTCCGGCCGGAAGCCCGTCGCCCAGATGATCGCGTCGGCGCGCGTGAAGGAGCCGTCCGGCCAGCGCACGCCCTCCTCCTCGATCGACGAGAACATCCCCCGCTCGTGCAGGAGCCCGCGCTCGATCCCGGCGACCACCCGGCGGGTGCGCTGCACGCCCGTGCCGCCGACGATGCTCGGGAGGGGCAGCCCGGCGCGGGCGGCGCGGTCCTGCTCGGCCACCGCCTCCACCGCCGACTCCATCGCCAGCTGCTCGCCGTCGTGGTAGACCACCGGTCGCCGCGTCGCCCACGTCAGTGAGCGCGCCACCCGCTCGAGCTCCAGCAGGAAGCCGATCGCCGAGGTGCCGCCGCCGACCACGAGCACCTGCTTCCCGGCGAAGTCCTCGGCGCGGACGTACTCGGTCGGGTCAATCTGCACGCCGCGGAAGCGGTCGCGCCCGGGGTAGTGCGGGACGAAGGGCGATCCCCAGGTGCCGGTCGCGTTGACGAGCAGGCTCGCGCGCTCGACCGCGCGGTCGGACTCGACGACGAGCGGCGACCCCGTGTCGTGCGGCGTCGCACTCGTGACGCGCCGCACCGACTCCGGACGGCGGATCTCGAGACCGAGCTCCTCCTCGTAGCGCCCGTAGTACTCGCGGACCACGTCCCGTGCCGGTCGCCGGTGATCGGCCGTGCGGAACGAGAGCCCCATCCGCTCCATGCCCGGGAGATCGTGCACGCGGTGCGCGGAGCCGAGCCGCAGGGCCTCCCAGCGGAACTGCCAGGCCCCGCCGGGCTCCGGACCGCGGTCGAGGACGATCAGGTCGCGCCCGGGGACGAGGCCGAGACGGCGCAGGTAGTAGGCCACGGACAGACCCGCCTGGCCCGCGCCGATCACCACGACGGGACGCGGTGGGGCGACGCTGTCCACGGTGCTCCTGACGCGGTCGAGGATGGGCGGCCGTCCGGCAGATCGAGGCCCGGGGTGGCGTGTCCCCCGTCTGCTAAACTACCGCGTAGATTTCAACTTTCCCTGTCTGCTCTTTTCCCCAGCCGGCTCACTGCCCGTCTGGCCTGTCATCGTGAGGGGGTCACCCATGGGGCGCGGCCGTCAGAAGGCGAAGAACACCAAGATCGCCCGTGAGCTGAAGTCGTTCAGCCCGGCGGTCGATTACAGCGCGCTCGAGCGCGAGCTCAGCCACCCGGACGAGCCGGACTACTCGAAGTGGATCGACGCCGAGGACGACGGCGACGACACGGACCTCGTCGAGGAGCCGCACCAGAAGCGTGCGTGACTCCTCCCGTGAATCGGGGCCGCTCCCTCGGGGCGGCCCCGTTTCGCGTGCGGACGGCGATCCGGCGGGTGAGGAACCCGACCTGGAGCGCGGGTCGCTCGGCTGAGCACGTTCTCCCGCTTTCCGCCACTGAGTGCAGAATGTCGGTGCCCCCTGGGACACTGACCGGATGAGCACTTCCCCGCCCGCACGGCTGCCCGTGTGGCAGTCGGAGCGTCGCGGGAACGACCTCGACGAGGCGCGCGACTTCTACGCCGGCTCGTACAACGGCTCCGGCTTCCGGGCCGAGCGCTCGGTCGTGCCGTTCGCGTTCCGCTACACGACGACCGGGCCCGGGCCCGTGAGCCTCCACTCCGCCTCCTTCCTCGGCCGGGTGCGCGGCACGGTGGCCCCGAGCGACGTCTACGTCGCCCTCTGGCTGACCGCGGGGCGCGCCTCCCTCGACCTGGGGCGCGACGAGCACCGCCTCGTCGTCGGACGCCCGGCCATGTTCCCGAGCGGCCGGCCCTTCGGCTTCGAGGCCCTCGAGTACCGCGACGCGCTCGTGCACTTCGAGGCCGCCCACCTCGAGGCGATCGCCGCGGAGCTGCACGGCACAGAGCCCGGCCCGCTGCGGTTCGCCCCTGTGGCGCGCGACACGACCGCCTGGTGGGCGGCGATCCGGCTCCTGCGCGACACCCTCGCCTCCGCGCACACGCCCACCGTGCTGCAGCGCGACGGCGTCGCCCGCATCGCCGCGCTCGCCGCCCTGCAGACCTTCGCCCACCGCATCGCCCCGCTGCCGGCCGTGCCGCCCTCGGTCAGCGCGCGGCGCCTCCGCCGGGCCGTGGAGTTCGTGCAGGCCAACGCCGATCTGCCCCTCGGAGTGGCCGACATCGCCGACGCAGCGGGGCTCACGGTCCGCGGCGTGCAGCTGGCGTTCCAGCGCGCCTTCGGCGAGACCCCGCGGCACTACCTGCGCGACGTCCGCCTCGAGCGCGCGCACGAGGAGCTCGTATCCGGGTCGGCCGGCTCACTGGTGGTCGGCGACGTCGCCGCCCGCTGGGGGTTCATCAGCGGTGGCCGCTTCGCCCAGCACTACGCGACGCGCTTCGGCGAGCTCCCGAGCGAGACCCTTCGCCGCTAGTCCCGCCGATCCCCGACGGCGGTTCCGCCGAGGGGCGTTCGGGCGTACTGTCCGAGGACCGCCCGCTGCCCCGCGGGCCCGCGTCGATGGAGTCGCGAATGTTCGAACCCGGAGGATCCGCGCGGCCTGTCGCGCGGGTCGGCTACGTCACCGCCGCCCTGCTGGTCGGCGCGATCCTGGTGGGCGGCGCGGTCGGCGCCGCCGTCGCCCTGGTCCTCTACCTGCCCGGCGTCCTCGCCGCCGACGGCCCGCCCGGGCTGGTGAGCTTCGGCCTGCTCATGGGAGCGGCCTCCGGCGCGGGCATCGGAGTCGTCGGAGGCGCGGGAGCGGTCGCCGGCATGGTCGCGGTGCGCGTCGCGAGCCGCCGCGACGGCCCGTTCGTGCTCGGCACCAGCGCGGGCGCCGGTCTCGGCGTGCTGGTCGCCTCCGCGAACCTGCTCGTCAGCCGCGACGCCCCGACCTGGGCGACCGCCCTGCTCGCCACCGCGGCCGCCTGCGCCCTCTGCGCGGCGGGCTCGTGGCTGCTGACCCGGCACGAGCACTCCTGGGAGCGCGCGCACGCCGCACCGCGCTGATCCGCGGCGCCTCCGGGGATCAGCCCGCGTAGGACCCGACCAGGCGGACCGCTCCGCCGTCGACGCCCTTCGCGCCCTGCTCGAAGCCCTCGAACCCGCGCGCGGCGGTCGAGACGCGGCCCGCGACCCACGACGGGACGCCCGAGCGCTCGAGGCGCGCGATCACGCCGTCGGCCGCCTCCGCCGCGACCACGGCGAACATGCCGATGCCGAGGTTCCAGGTGCCCTCGGTGCTCTCGAGCGTCGCGCCGGACATCGCGGCGAGCGCGCGGAACACGTCGGACGGGCTCCAGCTCGCCCGCTCGACCTCGACCCAGGAGCCGCGCGGCAGCACCCGGGCGAGGTTCGCCGCGATCCCGCCGCCGGTGACGTGGCTGATGGAGTGGACGGCCGGGCCGAGCTCGGCGTCGTCGAGCAGGTCGAGGAGGGGCCGGGTGTAGAGGCGGGTCGGCTCCAGCAGCACCTCGCCGACCACGCCGCCCAGCTCCTCGGAGCGGTCGGTGAAGCCGATGCCGCGCTCGGCGAGGATGTGGCGCACGAGCGAGTAGCCGTTCGAGTGCAGTCCGGAGGAGGCCATCGCCACCACGACGTCGCCGTCGCGCACGCGGTCGGCGCCGCGCACCTGGTCGGCCTCGATCGCGCCGACCGCCGCGCCCGCCACGTCGTAGTCGTCGGGTCCGAGCAGGCCCGGGTGCTCGGCCGTCTCGCCGCCGACGAGCGCGGTGCCCGTCTCGGAGCAGGCGCGCGCGATGCCGGCGACGATGTCGGCGATGCGGGCCGGGACGACCTTGCCGCACGCGATGTAGTCGGTCATGAAGAAGGGGCGGGCGCCGACCACGACGATGTCGTCGACGACCATGCCGACGAGGTCCTGCCCGATGGTGTCGTGCTTGTCGATCGCCTGGGCGAGCGCGACCTTGGTGCCGACGCCGTCGGTCGAGGTCGCGAGGAGGGGGGCTCGGAAGTCGCGGAGGAAGGAGACGTCGTAGAGGCCCGCGAAGCCGCCGACCCCGCCGAGGACCCGGCTGTCGTGCGTCGCCGACACCGCCGACTTCATCAGCTCGACGGCGAGGTCCCCCGCCGCCGTGTCGACTCCTGCGCGGGCGTAGCTGCTCGTCTCATCACTCACGCGACGACCCTACCGACTGCCCTCTCCCGCCGCGGCGCGGATCCGGATCCGCCGCACCGGCGGCTCCCGCTCCGCGCCCGCGGTCACGCGTCCCAGGCCACGTAGTGCAGCTCGGCGCGGTCGCGGCTGCGGTGGAGGTCGAGGTAGGACCGGGCGATGACCTCGGCCGCCGCGTCCGGGTGGCCGCCGTCGATGAGCGCGGTGATCGCCACGTGGGCGGCGTAGACGCCCCGGGGCTCGAGCGCGGAGTGGAGGTTGAGGACCCAGTTCCGCAGGCCCCCGACGCAGTCGCCCGCATCGACGCCTGCGACCGCTCGATCGAGCTCGGCCGGGATCTCGTCGAGGCCGCCCACCGCGACGGATCCCTCTCCCCCGACTTCACCCACGACGACCTGATGGCCCTGCTCTGGATGGCGGGCACGACCAGCCGCGAGTCCGCGGCTCCGCAGGGCTGGCGCCGCGTCCTGGACCGCAGCCTCGCCGGCGCCTGGACGGCTCCGAGCAGCTGAGCGGCCGCGCGGCTCCCCGACCGACCGCCCGGCCGATCCGCCGGTCGACGCCGCCCTGAGTACCCCCACGACCACGGATCCGCCCACGGCGAACCATTAGGGGATGAGTCCCCCGCGTGCCAGGATGGACCGTCAAACCCCCCTGCTATCCCCTTGGGAGCCCCTCCGGCATGTGCGGAATCGTTGGGATCGTGTCCTCCGGACCGGTCAACCAGTCCATCTACGACAGCCTCTCCCTCCTGCAGCACCGCGGCCAGGACTCGACCGGCATCGCGACCGCCGACGGCAGCACCCTGCACATCAAGAAGGCCGCGGGACAGGTCCGCGAGGCCTTCCGCACCCGCGACATGCGCTCGCTGCTCGGATCCATGGGCCTCGGCCACGTGCGCTACGCGACGAAGGGCAACGCCGAGCGCGAGGAGGAGGCCCAGCCGTTCTACGTGAACGCGCCGTACGGCATCATCCTCGTCCACAACGGCAACCTCACGAACACGCGCGAGCTCACCGAGGAGCTCTTCCGCATCGACCGCCGCCACCTCAACACCACCTCCGACACGGAGCTGCTGGTCAACGTGCTGGCGAACGAGCTGCAGGCCTCGATGTCGGGCCGCGACCTCGACGCCGACGAGGTGTTCGACGCCGTCGCCCGCGTGCACGAGCGCGTCGAGGGCTCCTACGCCACGATCGCGCTGATCGCCGGCGTCGGGCTGCTGGCGTTCCGCGACCCCTTCGGCATCCGCCCGCTCATCGTCGGCCGCCGCAGCAACACGGGCGCGCCGGACGACTGGGTCGTCGCCTCCGAGTCGCTCGTGCTCGAGGCGCAGGGCTTCGAGATCGTCCGCGACGTCGCTCCCGGCGAGGCGGTCTTCATCACCCCCGACGGCCGGATGGCCAGCCGCCAGTGCGCGAAGGATCCGCGACTCATCCCGTGCTCGTTCGAGTACGTCTACCTCGCCCGCCCCGACTCCGTGATGTCGGGCATCTCGGTCTACGAGGCGCGCCTGCGCCTGGGCGACCGCCTCGCCGACACCATCGCGCAGTACACCCCGGGCGGAGCGATCGACGTCGTCATGCCGATCCCCGACTCCTCCCGCCCCGCCGCGATGCAGGTCGCGCAGAAGCTCGGGATCGAGTACCGCGAGGGCTTCTACAAGAACCGCTACGTCGGCCGGACGTTCATCATGCCCGGGCAGGCGGTCCGCAAGAAGTCGGTGCGGCAGAAGCTCAACGCGATGTCGAGCGAGTTCAAGGGCAAGAACGTCCTGATCGTCGACGACTCGATCGTCCGCGGCACCACCTCCAAGGAGATCGTCGACATGGCCCGCGCGGCCGGCGCGAACACGGTCACCTTCGCATCCGCCGCGCCTCCCGTGCGCTACCCGCACGTGTACGGGATCAACATGCCCTCGCGCCAGGAGCTCGTGGCCCACAACCGCCGCATCCCCGAGATCTCGGAGGCGATCGGCGCCGACCAGCTGATCTACCAGGAGGTCGCCGACATGAAGGCGGCGATCCTCGAGGGCTCGGACGTCACCGACCTCGAGACCAGCTGCTTCACCGGCGAGTACGTCACGGGCACCGTCACCCCGGAGTACCTCGACTGGGTGGAGCGCACGCAGCTGAGCTGAGCTCTGCACAGCGCCGGGCGCGGCGCAACGGGTGCCGCGGATCCGTGCGCCGCTCCATGATCGGAGGGTGCGCGGCCCCGCGCGCATGCACCCGAGGAGTCCCCCGTGATCTACCGAATCCTTCCGTTCCTGCTCACCTTCGTGGCCAAGAAGATCTCGAAGTCGCAGAAGGCCAAGCGCGCCGCCGCCAAGCGCCCGACGTCCAGCGCGAGCAGCAGCCGCCGCTCCTCGTCGCGCCGGGGACGCTGACGCCGCGGTCCCGTCCGCGAGCGCGAGCCGCGGGCGGGACCTTCAGCGCAGGGCGAAGTGCAGCGGCCGCAGGGCGGCCCGCCTCCGCCGGCTAGACCCGGTCGGACCCCGTCTGCGGGTCGTCCTCGTCGGACGTCGTCCGCACGTCGGGCAGGGCCTCCTCGGCCACGGGCTCCTCGGCCGCGTCCTCGCGCTCGACGATCCGCTCGGCGGTGGTCCGGACGACCTTCCGGCCGACGACCCGGTCGAGCAGCACCACGACGAGCCCCGCGAGAGCGCCGAACAGCGTCACGAAGAGCAGCAGGCTGAAGCCGAAGACCTGCCCGCGGGAGAAGCCCTGCGTCTCGGGCAGCGCGAAGGTCAGCACGAAGGCCGCGATCGCTCCGAGCCCGACGCCGAGGGTCAGGATGCGCCAGACGCGCGGGGAGCGGCGGACGTCGACCTCTTCGCGGGTGACCTCGGGGCGGGCGGGATCGCTCATGCCTCCATTCTCCCCCGCGCGGGCGAGGGCACGGCACCGTGATCGCTCAGAGCGCGTGCACGAGCCGGCCCGCCTGCGCGCGCAGCTCGCGGACGACGGTGCGGACCGAGAGCCGCTCCGCCCGGTCCGGCCGCATCAGCGCGACGATGTGCCGCACGGAGTTCACCCCGCGGAGCGGCTTCACCACCACTCCCGCGCCGCCCGCCGTGTAGCGCGGGAGCACCGCGATGCCCAGGCCCGCCGCGACGAACGCCTCCGTCACGCGGGTCGACGCGAAGCGCTGCTCCACCCGCACCGCCTCGCCGGACGCGGTCTCGATGTCCTGCATCACGCGCTCGAACGGGAACCCGTCCGGGACGCCGATCCAGGTCTCGCCGACCAGATCCGCCGCCGACACCGTCGCCCGGTCCGCGAGGCGGTGCCCGGCCGGCAGGCCGATGTCGAGGGGCTCGATCATCAGCTCCGCCATCGCGAGTCCGCGGCCGGCCCAGGCGCTTCTGCCGGTGGGCGAGTGGGCGAGCACGATGTCGAAGTCGGCGGTCAGGTCGGCGAACTCGTCGGTGCCGGGGTCCGCGTCCTCGCACTGCACGACGAGCCCCTCGACGCTCCGGAGCGCCACCAGCGCGTTCGGGAGGAGCATCTGGCCCGCAGTGGGGAAGGTCGCGATGGTGACCTCGCCGATCGGGTTGTTCCTGAACGTCTGCCAGACGGCGTCGGCCCGCTCGAGCGCGATCGCGATCTCGGTGGCGCTCCGGGCGAGCTCGCGTCCCGCCGCCGTGAGCACCACGCCGCGGCCGGAGCGCTCGATCAGCGGCACGCCGGCCTCGCGCTCGAGCACCTTGAGCTGCTGCGAGACCGCGGAGGGCGTGCGGTGCGTCGCCTCCGCCACGGCCGTGATCGAGCGGCGCATCGAGAGCTCGCGGAGCAGTTCCAGCCGTCGCACGTCCATGTAGAGAAACTACACGTCAGCGCAAGAACAGTTCGATTGTCCTACGGAACACAGGGCCGGACACTGGACGTTGTACACAGCATCCCGGCGGATGGATCAGAAGCCGCCGCAACGAAAGGCAGAACACTCATGAGCATCGCAATCCTCGTCGTCCTCAGTGGCCTCGCCGCATGGGGCACGGTGTCGACGGTGCTCGTCGCCAGCCGCGACGGCTACCGTCAGGTCCCCGCGCAGCACTGAGCCCCGCCGCTCCGCGACAGCACCTCATCGCGTTCCGACGCCGTCTCCCGACCGGGAGGCGGCGTTCTCGCGTCTCCGGGGGCTGGTGCCGCTCCTCGGGGAGCGCCTCCCCGCCGCGGCTCCCGGGGGTCGACCATCGGCTCGCCCCGCACACGACGACGGGCCCCCGACCGGAGTCGAGGGCCCGTCGTGCGCGCGGTGCGGCTACTTCGCGGCGGTGCGGCGGCGCAGGCGCGCGACCGTCATGCCCAGACCGAGCAGCAGAGCGGCGATCCCGGCGGCGAACGCGGGGGTCGCGTCCACTCCGGTCTCGGCGAGGTGGTGCGAGCCGGCGACCGGAGCAGTGGTCGGCGTCGGCGCGGGGCCCGTGGTGGGCGGCGTGGTCGGCGCGGGCGTCGGCTCCGTGGTCGGTCCGGGAGTCGGGGTGCCCGCTCCGGCGCCGGCCGCGACGGCGAAGCCGACGCTGATCTCGGTGCCGGTGGTGTCGAGCACGAACGTCGCGGTGTGCGCGCCGCCCGCCAGACTCTCGTCGATCGGGACCGAGAACGAGGCGCGACCGGTCGAGTCGTCGGTGACGGCCCGGGTCGGGTCGATCGTCGCGGTGCCGACGACGGTGCCGTCGACGCTCGCGGTCACGGTGGTGTCGGCCGCGGCTCCGGTGCTGGACAGGAGCGAGGAGAGGTCGACGGTCATCGTGTCGCCGACCGCGTACTCGCCCGAGTCCGGGACGTTGTCGGTCAGGCCGATCGTGCGCTGCACGGGGTCGGGGCTGACGGTGCCGAGGTCCTGGATGTAGCCGACGAAGGCGTCCAGGTCGATGCGGCCGGAGTCGGCCGTGCCGGTGCCCTCGGTGAAGGTGCTGAAGCCGTCGCCGCCGCTCGCGAGGAAGCTGCTGGTCACGACGGTGAAGGTCGCGGCCGGGTCGATCGGCTCGTTCTGGAAGAACACCTGCGAGATGCGCGAGCCCTCGGGCGCCGTGGCGTCGAAGACGTAGGTGAGGTCCTTCGAGGTGGAGAGGTTCAGCTGCGGGTGGCTGGAGCTGCCCACCCACTGCTCCTCGAGCAGGTCGGAGATCTGCTCGCCGGTCAGCTGCAGGGTCACCAGGGTGTTCGCGAAGGGCTGGGCGTCGGAGGCCTCGGCGTAGGTGACCACGCCGTCCGCGTCGCCGGGCTGGTCCGGAGTCGCGGTGTAGGAGAGGTCGTCGCGCAGGCCGCCCGCGTTCGAGAAGGCGATCTGCGTGCCGAGCTCACGGGTGGCCCAGAGCTGGGCGTCCGAGACGAGGTTGCCGAGGGTCGACTCCGAGCCGCGGTTGGTCGTGGTGCCGTCCGGGCGGTAGGCGCGCGAGATGTCCTCGGTGATGGTGCCGACCTTCACGCTGCCCTCGCGGACGGCGACGGCCTGGGCGTCGGCGACGATGGTCTCGACCTCGGGGTCGGGCTCGAAGGCGCCGACGACGATCGTCTTGGCCGGGTCGTCGGAGGTCGGGTCGTCGACGACCTTCGTCAGCGGCACGACCTCGCTGGTGAGCGAGGTGAGCTGCTTGGTCGCCGGGTCGACGGTCAGGGACATGCGGCCGATGTTCTCGGCGTAGCTGCCGGTCTGCGACACGACGGTCGGGAAGGCCCGGCCCGCGTCGATGCCCGCGTCGTACTCCTGGTGGCTGTGGCCCGAGACGATCGCGTCGACGTTCGGGGCGACCGCGTTGACGATCGCGCCGAACTTGGGGTCCGCCTCCGGAGTGTTCAGCTCGGCCGCGTCGGCGTCGGCTCCCTCGTGCAGGAGCAGGACGACCACGTCGGCCTCGTCGTTGGCGGCGTCGCCGTCCTGGAGCTGCGCGGCGACCTCGTTGACGTTCTCGGCGATCGGCTCGATGGAGAGCGTCGAGATCGTGGCGGGGCTGACGAGCTTGCCGAGGTCCTCGGTGATCGCGCCGATGAAGGCGACGGAGACGCCGTCCTGCTCGGTGATCACGTACGGGGAGTAGGCGCGCTCGCCGGTCGCGGTGTCGTAGAGGTTCGCGTTCACGTAGGGGAACGCCGAGGCGTCCACGACGCGGCCGTCGACGTCGGCGCGGCCCTGGTCGAACTCGTGGTTGCCCAGGGTGCTGACGTCGAGGCCCATCGCGTTCAGCGAGTCGAGCGTGGGGATGTCGCCCTGCACCTTCGACACGAAGGTCGAGGCGCCGATGTTGTCGCCGGCCGAGACGAACAGCGTGTTCGGGTTGGCGGCGCGGTAGGAGTCGACGGCACCGGCGAGCACGGCGGCTCCGGCGACGGCGCGGTCGGCGGCGAGCCGCCCGTGGAAGTCGTTGATCGAGAGGATGTCGATGGCGACATCGCCCTCGGCCGCCGCGGCGGGCGTGGCGCCGAGGAGGGCCGCTCCGGCGACGGCGCCGACGGCGGTCGCGGAGAGGAGTCGGGTGAGGCCGCGTCGGCCCGGGGAAGTACTGCGCATCGTGAAGGGGACTCCAAGCATCGAGCGGTGGATCCGGAGAGGATTCGTGCCGCGTGAGGGGGTTATTCCCAGACAACCCGACGGCGGAGCCCAGGTCAAACGTTCTGGAGACGGCTCGCCGCCGCGTTTACGAGAAGTTAACTCGCCGACGCTCAGCCGACGCGCAGGATGGGAAGGAACGGCGTGAGGTCCGCGCGCACTCCGGAGGCGTGAATCCGCCCGCTCGCGAGACCCTCGCTCCACGGCAGCGAGCCGGTCGCGAGCGGCAGCCAGGTCGCCGCGTCCATCTCGATCACGTTCGGCGGAGTCCCGCGGGTGTGGCCCGGGCCCTCGACGCACTGGGCCGCGCCGAACGGCGGAACGCGCACCTCGACGCTGCGCCCGGGGACGTTCGTCTCGATGATCTGCAGGAGGAACCGCACCGCCGTCGCCGTCGTGTTCCGGTCCGCTCCTCCGGCGAGCGCCGCCCGCACCGCGGACTGCCCGCTCGCCTCGTCGATCCTGCCCTTGGCCATCCACCCATCCTGCCGCCGCCGCTCGCTCCCGGAGGCCTCCGCGGGGCTCCGCCCGGCGTGTCGGCGTCCGCAGCGCCGCCCTGCGGAGGAGGACGTCACAGGGACCAGCCCCGGCGCGGGGCGCCCTATCCTGTCAAGGTGAAGATCCTCGTCCTCGGTTCGGGTGCCCGTGAGCACGCCATCATCACGGCTCTCCTCGCGGAGGAGGAGCACCACGAGATCATCGCGGCGCCCGGCAACGCCGGCATCGCGCGCGACGTCGAGGTCATCCACTTCGACACGAACAGCCCCCGGCTGGTCAGCGACTTCGCGGTGGAGCAGGGCATCGAGCTCGTCGTCATCGGCCCCGAGGCGCCCCTGGTCGCCGGAGTCGCCGACGCGCTCCGCAAGCGCCGCATCCCCACCTTCGGCCCCGACCGGGCCGCCGCCGCACTCGAGGGCTCGAAGACCTTCGCGAAGCGCGTGATGGACATGGCCCGCGTGCCCACCGGCCGCGCGACCCGCGTCTCCACCCTGGTCGACGCCACCCGCGCCATCGACGAGTACGGACTCCCCTCGGTCGTCAAGGCCGACGGCCTCGCCGCGGGCAAGGGCGTCCTGGTGACGGAGTCGCGCAGCGCTGCGATCGCGCACGCCGAGTTCTGGCTGCAGTCCGGCGACGTCCTCATCGAGGAGTTCCTCGCCGGCCAGGAGGTCTCCCTCTTCCTCCTCTCCGACGGCCACGACGTCGTCCCCCTCTCCCCCGCGCAGGACTTCAAGCGCCTGAGCGACGGCGACGAGGGGCCGAACACCGGCGGCATGGGCGCCTACTCCCCGCTCCCCTGGCTCGCCGACCGCTGGGAGAGCGAGCGCGCCTTCGTCGACGAGGTGATCGACACGGTCGCCATCCCGACCATCCGGCAGCTCGAGCGCGAGCGCACCCCCTTCGTCGGACTCCTCTACTGCGGCCTCATCGTGACCGACGCGGGCCTGCGCGTGATCGAGTTCAACGCCCGCTTCGGAGACCCCGAGACCCAGGTCGTCCTCCCCCGCCTCGCCTCCCCGCTGTCCGCGCTGCTGCACGCGGCGGCCACCGGCGCGCTCGCCTCCGTCCCGTGGCCCGCGTTCACGGACGAGGTCGCCGTCACCGTCGTCCTCGCGAGCGAGGGCTACCCCGAGAACGCCGTCACCGGACGGACCATCACCGGACTCGACGCGGCGGCGGACGTACCCGGCGTCACCATCGCCCACGCGGCGACCCAGCTGGTCGACGGGAGCTTCGTCGCCACCGGCGGCCGCGTGCTCAACGTCGTCGCACGCGGTGCCGACTTCGCCGAGGCGCGGGAGCGGGCGTACCGCGCGCTCGACCTGATCCACCTCGACGGCGGGCTGTATCGGAGCGACATCGCGGCGAAGGTCGCGAAGTAGAGCGACCTCAGCGTGATGTCGGCCACGCCGCTCCCCGCGCGGCGTGGCGCGGTCGACTCAGAGACCGGCCGGGTACTCGGAGAGCGGGGCGCGGTCGGCGCGTCCAGAACGCTCGGCACGCGTTCCGGTCGACGCCTCGAGGGTGGCCGGGGTGGGGTGGATCCGCGCTCGGACTCGGACCTCCGCGACACGGGCTCGCGGCGGAGGTCGGTCGCCTCGCGGGGGGCGGGTCAGGCCAGGGTGCGGAGGGCCTCGGCGAGGTGGGGGTGCGCGAAGGTGAAGCCGGCGTCCTCGAGGCGGGCGGGCACGACCCAGCGGGACTTGAGCAGGAGCTCGGACTCGGTGCGGAGCAGGAGCGTCGCGGGCTCGAGGACGAAGCGCGGAGCCGGCACGCCGATCCGGCGGCCGACGGCGGCGCGGAGCAGCCGGGAGAGCTCGGTGTTGTCGCTCGGATTCGGCGACGCGAGGTTCACCGGCCCGTCGAGGGTCGACTCCTCGAGGAAGCGGATCGACCGGTGGACGTCCTCCACGTGGATCCAGCTGAAGTGCTGACGGCCGCGGGTGCGCCGGTGCTCGTGGTGCACACCGGCCTCGCGGCGCGCGCGCGTCGAGGGCCACGGCCCGTCGAACTGCGGACCGCCGAGGCCGAGCCGCGCCAGCCGCAGCAGGATCGCCGTCGCCGGACCGTCTCCGAGCACGATGGACATCCGCAGCGCCACGCGCCGCACGCCGGGCGTCTCCCCGGCGAAGAACTCCGACTCCCACGCCCGCGCCACGTCGACCGAGAAGCCCTCGCCGAGCACGCCCTCGTCCTCGGTGTTCGCCCGCTCCTCCTCGTGCCGGTAGATCGTGGCCGTGCTCGCGTTCATCCAGACCGGCGGAGGAGTCGCGGCCGCCGCGACCGCCCGGTGCAGCTCCGCGGTGGTCGCCACGCGCGAGCGGAGGATCTCGGCGCGGTTCGCCGCGGTGTACCGGCAGTCGACGCTCTTGCCGGCCAGGTTCACCAGGAGGCGCGCACCGTCGAGCACGCGGGTGATGCCGACGGTGTCGCCCCAGCGCGCGTCCGGCCCGGAGCGGCCGACCCTCCGCACCGTCCAGCCGTCGGCGGTGAAGCGGCGGGCGAGGTCCGTCCCGAGGAATCCGCTCGCACCGGCGAGGACGACGACGGGGTCAGCGGTGCTGCTCATCGCCCCATCGTGCCGCACGGCGCCGGAGTCACGGGGAGGACTCGTCGCAGGCGCGCTGCCGGGACGCGGAGTGGGTGGAGGCGGGCCTCGGTCAGCCGCCGAGCGACCCCGCATCGCGGAGGAGACGCGCCGCGGCGAGCGCCCCGGCCAGCCGCTCGGCGAACCCCGGCGGCACCTCGGCGGGCAGCGCGTCGACCGGCCACCAGGCCACGTCGTCGCTCTCGTCGCTGACGCTCACCGGAGCGTCCGGATCGGCGATCGCACCGTAGCCCACGTCCCAGTGGCGGGAGCAGCGGCCGAAGCCGTCGCCGAGCGCGTGCCGGTCGAGGTCGAGGGGCAGGACGCCGAGCGGCTGCAGCCGTGCCGCTCCGCTCTCCTCCCGCGCCTCGCGGAGGGCCGCGTCGGCCGTGGAGTCGTCGCCGGGCTCGACATGACCGCCGAGCTGCACCCAGAACCGGCCCTTGCGGTGGAAGCAGAGCAGCACCTGCGCCAGATTCGGCGAGAGCACGAAGCAGCTCGCCGTGACGTGCTCGGGGCCGCCGTCGCGCTCGAGCGCCGACTCGCCGCGCTGCTCGAGGAACGCCAGGTACTCGTCCCGCAGGTCCGCGAGCGCGCCCGCGTCCCACTCCCGCAGCTCGCCCGCCAGCCGCGTCCCTCGCTCCCCCGTCACGCGAAGGACCCTACCTCCCCTCCGCGAGCTGCCCCTCCGGTGCGCTGCACGGCGTGCGTGGCGTACCGGAGCGGCGTCTCGCGGAGAGAGGAGGGACGGGAGCGTCAGACGGAGAGGCCGGAGAGGCCCTCGCGGTCGACGCGGCGGTGGAAGCGCATGCCGGCGAGACCGCCGAGCACGGCGCCGACCAGCGCGACGACCAGGGCGGCGAGCGCCGTCACGACCGCCGCGGCCGTGGCGTCGCCGGCGTCCAGGGGGATCGTCGGGAAGCCGCTCACCGCGGAGAGCGCCTGGCTGCCGCCGGTGATCGCCGAGACGATGCCCACGACGATCGCGACGACGACCGCCCAGGCCCACACTCCGACGCCCTGCTTCGCTCCGCTGAAGCGGGCCATGCGGCCTGCCACGTAGCCGCCGCAGTAGTAGGCGACGAGGAGGATGACCAGCAGTGCGATCGCGCCCGCCCAGCCGAACGCGGCGGGGTCGGCCGCGAGGTCGCCGGTGACGTCCTGGGTGCCGATGACGGCGGCCCCGATCGCGGTGACGAGGGCGGTCAGGAGGACGGCGAGTCCGGTGGCGGCGAGCCAGCCGAAGAAGGCGCAGCCGATCTTGAAGCCGCCGAAGCGGTCGCGCTCGCGCTGGTGGATGTCCTTGCGCGCGGCCGCACGGGCCTGCTTCGCCTCGGCGGAGTCGGGGTCGACGGGCGCGCGGTGCTCGGGAGCCGAATGCGCGGAGTCGGAGCGGTCCGTCGAAGCGGAGCGGTCCGTCGAAGCGGAGCGGTCCGAGGAGGCGGAACGGGCCGGAGTCGCGGAGCGGTCCGTCGCCGCAGCCGCTCCCGTATCCCCCGCGGAGTCGATGCGCGCCGTGCCGCCCGCCGCCGAGCCCTCTGCCCGTCGCGGCAGTCCGCCGTCAGCCGGATCCCTGTCTGTCGTGCTCATGTCGAACCTCCTGGCCGAGCGCCCCGAAGAAGGGCGACACGCTCAGTCAAGACCCAGGGAGCCCTCGGTGTCGCGGGCTTGACGACACGACGGAGCGGTCCGGGCGTCAACCCCCTGCGCCCCCTCCCTCCCACCCGCTTGCATGGAGGGACCGACCGACGACACGAGAGGGAGAGTCATGACTCCGGAATCCCCCGAGCAGACACCGCCCGGCACCGAGGCCGAGCTGACGCCGAAGGCCGACCACGGCGAGACCACCTACCGCGGCACCGGCCGCCTCAGCGGCAAGGTCGCCCTCATCACGGGCGGCGACAGCGGCATCGGCAAGGCCGTCGCGATCGCGTTCGCGCGCGAGGGCGCCGACGTCGCGATCTCGTACCTCGACGAGCACGACGACGCCGAGGACACCGCCGAGTGGGTCCGGGAGGCCGGCCGCGAGGCGCTGCTCCTCCCCGGCGACCTGCAGGACCCGGCGCACTGCCGCGCCGTCGTCACCGAGACCGTCGAGCGCTTCGGCCACCTCGAGGTGCTCGTCAGCAACGCCGCCTTCCAGATGAGCCGCGAGAGCGTCACCGACATCCCGGACGAGGAGTGGGACCGCACGATCGCGACGAACATCAGCGCCTACTTCCACCTCGTGAAGTCGGCGCTGCCCCACCTGAAGGAGGGCGCATCGATCATCGCGACGAGCTCGGTGCAGTCCGACCAGCCGTCGTACCAGCTGCTCCCCTACGCCGCCACGAAGTCGGCGATCCTCAGCCTCACCGCCTCGTTCGCGCAGGCGCTCGGCGAGAAGGGCATCCGCGCCAATTCCGTCGCGCCCGGCCCGATCTGGACGCCGCTCATCCCCTCGACCATGCCGGAGGAGGCCGTCGCCGAGTTCGGCGAGCAGGTCCCGCTGGGCCGCCCCGGGCAGCCGGCCGAGGTGGCCCCCGCCTACGTCCTCCTCGCCTCCGACGAGGCGAGCTACATCAGCGGGTCGACGATCGCCGTCACCGGCGGGAAGCCGATCCTCTGATCACGCTCCAGGGCACCGCTCACCCGCAGGATTCCGCGATAGGTTCCTGCGGGTGAGTGTCCACATCCGCAGCATCGAGACGGCGGTGCCGACCACGGTCCTGCGCCAGTCCGAGGTGCGCGACCTCTTCGCGTCCCAGCCCGCGATGACCCGGCTCGGGTCCCGCCTGATCGGCGCGGCCTTCGACGCGTCCGGGATCGACACCCGCAGCACGGTGGTCGACGAGCTCGACCGGGTCGAGCGGGAGGGTGCGAGCGTCTTCTACGACGCGGGGAGCGGCCTGGTGCTCGACCCGGGGACGGCCGCGCGCAACGCCGTCTACACCGAGCGCGCTCCCGAGCTCTTCACGGAGGCGGCCCGCCGCGCCCTCGCGTCCGCGTCGATGACCCCCGAGGACGTCACCCACGTGGTGACGGTCTCCTGCACCGGCTTCTACGCCCCGGGGCCCGACTACCAGCTGGTCCGCCGCCTCGGCCTCGCGCCCTCGACGCAGCGCTTCCACCTCGGCTTCATGGGCTGCTACGGCGCCTTCCCCGGTCTGCGCGCCGCCCGCCAGTTCTGCGAGGCCGACCCGGAGGCGGTCGTCCTCGTCGTCGCGGTCGAGCTGTGCACCATCCACCTCACGAGCTCCAACGACCCGGAGCAGATCGTCGCGACCTCCGTCTTCGCCGACGGCGGTGCGGCGGCCGTCGTCACCGCCCGCGAGGCCGCGCCCGGCACCCCGGTGCTCGAGCTCGACGCGCTCGCCACGACGCTCACCGACGAGGGCGAGACCGAGATGGCGTGGACGATCGGCGACCACGGCTTCTCGATGCGGCTGAGCACCTACGTGCCCTCGATCATCGGAGCGAACATCGAGGCGGCCGTCGCCCCGCTGCTGGCCGGCGCCGAGGTCGAGCGGAGCGACGTGCAGCGCTGGGCGATCCACCCCGGCGGCCGCAGCATCCTCGACAAGGTGCAGGCCTCGCTCGCCCTCAGCGACGAGCAGCTGGCCCCGTCGCGCGAGGTGCTGCGGACCAACGGCAACATGTCGAGCGCGACCGTCCTCTTCATCCTGCGGCGCCTGCTGCACGGCGAGGCGGCCGACGGCGAGCGGATCGGCGCGATGGCGTTCGGCCCCGGCCTCACCGTCGAGCTCGCGCTGCTCACCAAGCGGGGCGGGGAGTGACTCCGCGAGCCCCTCTCGCGCCGGACCTGCGCCACCGCGAGGTCTCCGAGCAGGAGCTGATGGACGACCCGGACTGCGACCGCACCCTGCTCGACGCCACCTACGCCCGCTTCGGCACCGTGAACCGGCTGGTCTCGGGGTGGCGTGGCCTCTACCGCTCGCGCCTGCGTCCGCTGCTGCGGCCCGACGAGCCGTTCCGCCTGCTCGACATCGGCTCCGGAGGCGGCGACGTCGCCCGCTCCCTCGCCGGCTGGGCCCGCGAGGACGGCCTCCGCCTGGCGATCACCGCCGTCGATCCGGACGAGCGCGCCTCCGCCTTCGCCACGTCGACGCCCGCGCCGCCCGGAGTCGAGTTCCGCCGCGCGAGCAGCGCCGACCTGGTCGCCGAGGGCGAGCACTTCGACCTGGTGACCTCCAACCACGTGCTGCACCACCTGTCGCCGGAATCACTCGCCGACCTGCTCGCCGACAGCGAGCGCCTGGCCCCGCGCGCACTGCACAACGACATCGAGCGCTCGCGGCTGGCCTACACGGCCTACCTGCTGGCCACGCGACCGATCGCGGCCGGCTCGTTCCTCCACTACGACGGGTCGCTGTCGGTGCGGCGCAGCTTCACCGCCGCCGAGCTGCGGGCGGTGGCGCCCGAGGGGTGGCGGGTCGAGCGCGCGGCGCCCTACCGGCTGCTGCTCGCGCGGGGCGAGGTGTGAGGACGCGGCGGAGGGTGAGCGCTTCCGGTCCGCTCTGGCTGCGCGCCGCCGCTGTCAGCTACTCCGCCAACTGCGCCCTCGGCACCGCCGTCGCCACCGGCGCTCTCCGCACGGGCCGCTGGCACTGGATCCATCACGCGCTCTACATCTGCACGTCGACGCTCACCGCTCTGGCCTGGGCGACGCTGCGACGGTCGGACACCCGCGCCGCGTCCGCGCTGGCTCCCGCCGCCGTCCCGCTGGCGGTGATCCCCTTCGCGGGGACGCACGGACGTCGGCACCCGGCGATCGCGCTGGCGGCGGCTCCGTTCGTGCTCGCCGCTCTCGGGCGGACGCGGCGGCCGGCGCGGCGCCGAGGAGTGCTCCAGCGTCTCGGGGCCGGGTCAGCCCTGCGCTGACGCGCCCCGGCTTCTAGCGCGGGGGCTCGACGTCGCGGTCGGGGTCGGAGCGGTAGGAGCGCAGCGCCTGCCAGCCCGCGATCGCGAGGATCAGCGCGCCGCAGAGCATCGTCAGCAGGTTCGGCACCGAGAAGCCGCTGCCCACGACCGAGTTGATGCCCGCGCCGAGCACGAACACACCTCCGAGAAGGTAGAAGATGACCCTCGTCTTCACCGTTCCACCGCTTCCCTCGAGCCTGCACAGGACCCTCGATGCTACCGCGCGCGCCCCGGGCCGCCGCCGCTCCCCCCTCTGCGCGATCGATCGGGGCAGGATCGAGGCATGGAGTTCCTCGATGTCGTCCGGCGCCGGAAGACCACCAACGGCGCGTTCCTGCCCGACCCCGTCTCCGAGGAGCACCAGCGGCTCCTGATGGAGGTGGCCGGCCGGGCGCCCTCGCAGCTCAACAGCCAGCCGTGGCGGTTCGTGCTCGTCGAGGAGCGCGAGACGATCGACCGGATCGCCGCGATCAGCGGCGAGAGCATGACCACCGCGATGTCGAACGGCACGTTCTTCGAGCGCTACAAGCCCTACTTCCGCTTCAGCAGCGAGGAGATGGAGCAGCGGCGCGACGGGATGCTGTTCGACAAGCTGCCGGCTCCGCTCCGCCCCTTCACGAAGCAGGTCTTCACGAAGCGCGGGCAGTTCCTGATGAACTCCCTCCGCGTCCCGCAGACGCTCGGCGAGGAGAACCGCCGGCTCGTCGCGGGATCGCCGCTGCTGCTCGGGGTGATGCTCGACCGCTCCGAGTACCGGCCGGGCGAGCTCTCCTCCTTCTACTCGGTGTTCAGCATGGGCGCCGCGATGGAGAACGTCTGGCTGAGCACGGTCGAGCTGGGGATGGGGATCCAGTTCGTGTCGTTCCCGATGGAGGTGCCGGGAGCGTGGGCGCGGATCGAGTCGCTGCTCGCCGTGCCCGACGAGCTGGAGCTGATGGCGGTGTACCGGCTCGGCTACCTGCCTCCGGAGCAGCGGCGGCCGGCGATCGACTGGTCCTCGCACCAGCGGAAGCTGCCGTCGCAGTACGTCTTCCGCGGCACCTGCGCGACTCCGCAGGAGGGGTGGGACGCGCCGGCCGGGCCGTGACGGGATCCTGAGCGGCGCGGCCGGCAGCCGGAGGTGCCCGCGCTCGCTCCCGGGCCGGCCCCGGCCGACGGGAGATCCGCGACGGAGCATCGACTCTCGCTACATGCGTCGGCTAACGTGGCGCCCAGCACGCCCAGCAGTGCTACGTCCCGTCCGCGGGACTGTCAATGGGGGTCCGGCGTGTCTCCCTCCCGATTCCCCGCACCGGGGTCCGAGCGGATACCGTCCCCCGAGGAGCCGTCCGCCAGGGCCGGCCCGATGAACGAAGGGGGCCCGTGGCCACGCTCATCTACGGACCGCAGAACCTCGAGATCGAATTCGAGGAGCGCGTCCTCGCGCACCTGAAGGTCGCCGTCCTCTCGAAGCTGCGCCGCAACGAAGCCTTCTCGCTCTCGTGGATGGAGGACGCCTCCACCGGACACGGCCGGAGCTCCGTCTGGCTGCACCCGTCGGTGCCGCTGCACTTCCGCTTCACCGAGGCGCACCAGCCCAAGCTCAACCGCGCGTGGATCGAGCAGATGCTCAGCGTCGCCAGCATGCACGGCGAGCTCTCGGTCCTGCCGGAGCCCGAGGAGCAGCGCCAGGGCTCCTGAGCCCTGCCGCTCCTGAGCCCTGCCGCTCCTGGGCCCTGCCGCTCCTGGGCCCTGCCGCTCCTGGGCCCTGCTGCCCCCTGATCGGGCGGCCGTCAACCCCGTCCCCTCTGCGGGGGACGCGAAGTACCGTCGAGAAGACGTCCCCGGAACCATCGGCGGACGTCGACGGACGGAGACGACCATGACGGACACCGCGCGAGCGACCGGCCTGCCCACCCTCACCCCGGTGCGGACCCTCCGCAAGGAGCAGCCGATCGAGCCGCGCCGCGTGCCGGACTCCGTCTCCGTCGGCTCCCAGCCGGTCATCGGCTGCCGGATCGACGTGAGCGGCCGCTCCTTCGTCGTCGAGCTCGACATGGCCGGCATCTTCCTGCGCCAGGTGCGCCGGAGCCTGCGCGAGGGCGAGGGCGGCCTCGTGCTGCTGCGCCACGTCGACGGGATCGAGATGATCCCGTTCTCGCGCGCGACGCCGTTCGACGTCTCGGACATCGTCTGCCCCGAGGGCGTCGAGCCCGCGGACGCCCGCTCGGCCCTGGGGCTCCGCGACCGCTGATCCGCGACGGGCGGGGTGCTCCGCCCCGCGCCCGCCGCTGAGCGGGATCAGGCGGGTAGCGACGCCTCGATCAGGTCGACGATCCGAGGGTCGTCGGGCTCGACCGTCGGGCGGAACCGGTGGACCGTGCCGTCGGCCGTGATCAGGAACTTCTCGAAGTTCCACTTCACCCGGCCGGCCTTGCCGTTCTCGTCCTCCGCCTTGGTGAGCTCCGCGTAGAGCGGGTGCGCCGAGCGGCCGTTGACGCGGACCTTCTCGAACATCGGGAAGGTGACCCCCCAGGTCGTCGAGCAGTACGCCTTGATCTTGTCCTCGTCGCTCAGCTCCTGGAGGAACTGGTTGCTCGGGAAGCCGAGGACCGTGAATCCGCGCTCCCCGTAGCTCTTCTGCAGGGCCTCGAGCTTCTCGTACTGCGGGGCGAGGCCGCAGCGGGAGGCGACGTTGACGATCAGCCGCACGGGCGGGTAGTCGGCGAGGGTCGACGTGGTGCCGTCGATCGTGGTGAGGGGGATGTCGGCGATCGTGTCGGGCACGGAGGGCTCCTTCGGACGTGGTGCGTCGACGCTACTCCCCGCCGCCGACGGAACCCCGAGTCGTGGAGGCGGCTCGCTGCGGGTTCCCGCGACGGTCCGGGGTTCCCTCCGCGCGCGCCTGCCTCCACCATGGGGGGATGGCCGCCTCGCAGCAGATCGTCTCGGTCGGCGGGCGGAGGCTGCGGCTGACGAACCTCGACAAGGTCGTCTACCCGGAGACGGGCTTCACCAAGGCCGATGTGCTCTCCTACTACGCCTCCGTCGCCTCCGCGATGCTGCCCCATCTCGCGCGCCGCCCGGTCACCCGGAAGCGCTGGGTCGACGGAGTGGGCACCGCCGAGCATCCGGGCGAGGTCTTCTTCGAGAAGAACCTCCCCTCCTCCGCCCCCTACTGGCTGAGCCGGACCCGGCTCGCGCACTCGTCGCGCGACGTCGAGTACCCGCTGGTCGACGACGTCGCCGGGCTCACCTGGCTGGCGCAGCAGGCGGCGCTCGAGCTGCACGTCCCGCAGTGGCGGTTGGGCTCCGACGGCGAGCGCCGTCCGCCCGACCGTCTCGTGCTCGACCTCGACCCGGGCGAGGGGGCGGGCCTCGCCGAGTGCGCCGAGGTCGCGTTCCTCGCCCGCGACCTGCTGGAGGGGATGGGGCTGGCTCCGCTGCCGGTGACCAGCGGGAGCAAGGGGATCCACCTCTACTGCCCGCTGGACGCCTCCGCCTCCAGCGACCAGATCTCGGCGGTCGCGCACGAGCTGGCGCGCGCGCTCGAGTCGGACCACCGCGACCTCGTCGTCTCGGACATGAAGAAGACCCTGCGCGAGGGCAAGGTCCTCGTCGACTGGAGCCAGAACAGCGCGGCGAAGACGACCATCGCCCCCTACTCCCTCCGCGGGCGCCTCCGGCCGGCCGCCGCCGCGCCCCGCACGTGGGAGGAGCTGGGTGCCGAGGACCTGCGCCACCTGTCGCCCGACGAGGTGGTGGAGCGGCTGCGGAGCGACGGCGACCTCCTCCGCCCGCTGCTCGCCGCCCGGGGTGCCGGGCTCGAGCCGACCCCGGAGCGGATGGCGGGCTTCGCCGCGACGGACGCCTCCTCCGACCGCTTGGCGACCTACCGCAGCATGCGCGACGCGTCGAGGACGCCGGAGCCGGTGCCCGAGGCGGGGTCCGCGGGCTCCTCCTCGGGCGACTCCTTCGTCATCCAGGAGCACCACGCGCGGCGCCTGCACTACGACTTCCGGCTCGAGCACGACGGCGTCCTGGTCAGCTGGGCGGTGCCGAAGGGCCCGCCGCTGGAGGGCGACCCGAACCGGCTCGCGGTGCAGACCGAGGACCACCCCCTCGAGTACGCGACCTTCGAGGGCACGATCCCGGCCGGCGAGTACGGCGGCGGCGAGGTGCGCATCTGGGACGAGGGCACCTACGCGCTCGAGAAGTGGCGCGAGGGGAAGGAGGTGATCGCGGTGCTGACCGGCCGCCCCGACGGCGGGCTCGGCGGCGAGCCCCGTCGCTACGCCCTGCTGCACACGGGCTCGAGGGAGGGCGCCGAGAAGAACTGGCTCCTGCACCTGATGGCGCCGGGTCCCGCTCACGGGCACGGGACGCAGCGACGGGGCCGGGCGGCCGCGTCCGCCGCGTCGCCCGCTCCCCGCCCCGCACCCTCCGCAGACCGCCCGGCCGAGGACTCCGCTCCGCGCCGCCACCGCCCCATGCTCGCCACGGCCGGACGCCGCGGCGACGTGGACCCCGGGGCCGCGATCGAGATGAAGTGGGACGGCTACCGCGCTCTCGTGCGGGTGCAGGGCGGCACCGCGACCCTCACGAGCCGCAACGGCAACGACCTGACCGCAGCGTTCCCCGATCTGCTCGCCCCGCTCGCCGAGGCCGCCGCCGACGCCGTGCTCGACGGCGAGATCGTCGCCCTCGACGCTCGCGGGCGCCCCGACTTCGGCGCCCTGCAGACCCGCGGCGGGCTGACGAAGCCGCGCGAGATCGAGGCGGCCGCCCGGTCCACTCCGGTGCACCTGATGGTCTTCGACCTGCTCGAGCGCGCAGGAGAGGACCTGACCGGGAGCGACTACGACACCCGTCGCTCGGCACTGGTCGAGCTGGTCGCCGAGAACGAGCGCGTGCACGTCCCGTCCGTGTTCGACGGCGACCTGGAGGAGGCGATGGCCACCAGCCGCACCCTCGGCCTCGAGGGCGTGGTCGCCAAGCGCCGCGACTCGCGCTACCAGGAGGGCAGCCGCTCGCGCGACTGGATCAAGCTCACCCACCACCGGCTGCAGGAGGTCGTGATCGTGGGCTGGCGCGAGGGCGAGGGCGGCCTGCAGGGGTCGGTCGGGGCGCTGCTGACCGCGATCCCCGGCGAGGACGGGCTCGCCTACTCCGGCCGTGTGGGCACCGGCTTCAGTGACCGCGAGCGCCGCGGACTGGTCGACCGCCTGGCCGAGCACGCCACCGAGGAGCCCGCCGTCTCCGTCCCTCCGCTCGAGTCGCGCGGCGTGCACTGGGTGTCGCCCGTCCTGGTCGGCGAGGTCCGCTACCGCGAGCGCACCGCCTCCGGCACCCTCCGCCAGCCGGTCTGGCGCGGCTGGCGCGCCGACAAGGCCGCCGAGGACGTCCGCGTGGAGGAGCCGGGCAGCTGACCCTCCGGTCTTCCGACTGCGAGGCCCGGCATCGCCGCTCGCGCCGCCGATCCGCTGCGGCCCCGGGCACCTCAGTCCAGGCGCACCCCGCGCAGCAGGAGGAGGGTCGCGCCGACCGCGGCACCGGTGCCGATGAGGACGCCGCCCGCTCCAGCCGCCGCCGCGAGGACGCCGAGGAGACTGGGCAGGGCGATCAGCCCGAGGCGGTTCCCGGCCAGGCGCAGCGCGAGGGCGCGGCCGTGGCGGTCGGCGGGGGTGCGCTCGATCAGCCAGGACATCGTGATGGGCTGGCCGATCCCGAGGCCCAGGCCGAGGGCGGCGACCGCGACGAAGAGGAGCACGGTCGGCGCGGGCAGGGCGACCAGCACCAGGCAGAGCGCCGAGATCAGGATGCCGCCCACCATCACCCGGGTGCGCCCGAGCCGGGCGGTGGCCGCGCCGAGGAGGAGCCGCGAGGCCATCGACGCGAGCGCGCGCACGGTGAGCAGGGCTCCGACGACGCCGGCCGGGAGCCCGCGCTCGGCGCCGAGGGCGGGGAGGTAGACGACGGTCAGGTCGACGGCGGCGACGACGGTCGCGCTGGTCAGCAGGGCGCGCGCGAGGCCCGGCACCCGGAGGAGACCGAGCGTCGAGCCCGGAGCCGCCGCCCCTTCCGCCGCGGGTCCGCGCGGGGACGGGCTGCGGATCCCCGCCGTCGAGACGAGCAGCAGCACCGCGAGGATCCCGCCCACGAGGAACAGCGGCGCCGGGTCGGGCCGCACCGAGCCGCCCGCGAGCACCGGGATGAACGCGGGCCCGATCGCCTGCCCGAGCGACGCGGCGAACGTGTAGTAGCCGAAGCGGCTGTCGAGCCGCGTCCCTCCGGTGCCGCCCGCGACGACGGTCTGCTGCCCGACCACGCAGCCCAGGTGCCCCGCGCCGAGCAGGGCGATGCCGAGGAGCAGCCCCGCGACGCTCCCGCCCGCCAGGAGCAGCACCGCGGCCGCTCCCACCGCGACGAGCGAGCCGACGGCCATCACCGCCCGGGCGCCGACCCGGTCGACCAGCCCGCCCACCGGCAGCGCGATCAGCAGCGGCACCAGCGCGAACGAGGCGCCGAGCGCCCCGAGCGCCCAGGCCGGCACGTCGAGCCGGATCGCCTGGTAGACGGCGGCCGGCCGGAGCAGGAACGCGACGGCCTGGATGAGCACGGCGTGCGCGAGCAGGGACGGAGTCGCCAGGCGGTTCCGCACGCACGCTCCTTCCCGCGGCGCTCGGCCGAGCACCCGCTCCCCCATCCTCCTCCCGGTGCCGCCGCCGAGTCGCCCGGCAAGGATCGTCCTGCCCCCTCGAGAACGGGCCTTCTCGTGCGACTCAGCCCTGCGGCGGCGGCGAGGGGAGCGCGTGCGCGGGCAGGGTGCCGAGGCGGTGCCGGCCGCGGAGGAGGAACCAGGCCAGGCCGATCCCGACGACCGCGGCGATCACGACGACCGCGCTCCAGCGCAGCTCCTCCCCGTAGACCTCGACGCGCGGCCACGCGAGGTCGACCGTCATCGCCGCGCCCCAGAGCACCGCGACGATGTTCACCGGCAGGCCCGCGCGGCCGAGCGAGAAGCGCCCGGGCGCGGCTGCGGGCCACCGGCCGCGGAGCCGGGCGATCAGCAGCGGCACCGTCACCAGCAGGTAGGCGAGGTAGATCAGGATGACCGCCACGCTCGTCACGGCCGTGAAGATCGCCGGCGTCCCGATGTTCACGACCAGGATCAGCACCGCGAGCACCCCCACGACCAGCGCCGGCGCCACCGGTGTCCCGCGCCGCGGGTCGACGCGGGCGAGCACGCGGCTGCCGGGCAGGGCGTTGTCGCGGGCCATCGCGAAGATCAGTCGGATGGCCGCCGTGTGCACCGCCAGCGCGCACACCGTGATCGCGACGACAACGCAGAGCAGGAGGACCGATCCGAGGGGGCCGCCGAGCACCTGCAGCACGATCCGCTGCAGCCCGCCCGACGCCTGCCCGAGCGCCGGGTCGGCGAGGTCGGGCGCCGAGAGGATGCCCAGCAGCAGGATGAGGCCGCCGAGGACGAAGGAGGCGGTCACCGCCCGCAGGATCGCCGTCGGCGCGGTCCGGCGCGGGTCGAGCGTCTCCTCGCCGAGCGAGCCCGCGGTGTCGAACCCGTACATCACGTACGCCGACGCGATCGCGGCGATGAGGAACGCGCCGGCGTACCCGCCCGGCGTGCTCCCGCCGTAGCCGCTGGTGTCGAGCAGCACGGTCGGCGGATGCACCACGTTCACCGCGAGCACCGCCACCAGCAGCACCGCCGCGACGAGCTCGATCAGCACGCCGACGCTGTTGATCCGGGCCATCAGCCGCACGCCGCGCGCGTTGACCGCGGTGGTGAACGCGATCAGCAGTCCTCCCCAGACCACCGCGCTCACCCCCGCGGAGCCGCCGAGCTGGAACCCGCTCCAGATCTGCGGGAGCGTCGCCTGGTACGCCAGCACGACGGCCGCGAGCGTGACCACGGACGCGGTGGCCATCAGCCAGCCCGCCAGCCAGCTCACCGTCGGCCCGGCGAGGCGCTTGCTCCAGTTGTAGACGGAGCCGGCGACCGGGTAGCGGGCGGCGAGCTCGGCGAAGCACAGCGCGACCATGAGCTGCCCGGTGAACACGATCGGCCAGGACCACCAGTAGGCGGGACCGCCGAGCGCGAAGCCGAAGGAGAAGAGCTGGAACGTGCCGGTCAGGATCGAGATGTAGCTCACGCCTGCGGCGAAGCTGCCGAAGCGGCCGATGCCGCGGGTGAGGGAGGGGCGGTACCCGAACTCAGCGGTCCCGTCGTCGACGTCCTCGGTGGTGCTCATCGGGCTCCCCCTCGCGGGCGCGCTCGTCGCACCGAGGTCAGGATGCCAGCCGCCGCCCGGGCGCACGACTCCCCCGTCCCGGGCGTCCGTCAGCGGGCGCGCTCGTCGCACCGAGGTCAGGATGCCAGCCGCCGCCCGGGCGCACGACTCCCCCGTCCCGGGCGTCCGTCAGCGGGTGCTCAGCGCTCGCCCCGCTCCCGGTGCACAGGACTCGGGCGGCCCCCGCGGACGGGAGCGGCGTCAGCCGTGCGCCGCGAGCCGGGTGCGCTGGGGCACCAGGAGCTCGAGCAGCTCCTCGACCCCGTCGACCCGCTGCGGCTCGACCGGGTGCCCGAGTCCGCACGGCTTGTAGGCGGGCGGATCCACGTTCAGGACGTGCCCGACGGGCCGCCCCTTCTCCCAGACCGTGAGGAGGAAGGCGCCGTCCCGCTCGTCGGGGGCGCCGATCTCGAAGACCCGGCCGCGCACGATGGCGCACTGCGGCTCCTTGCGCGCGAGGCGCACCCAGAAGGGATGGTCTCCGGTCATGGTGTCCTTCCTCCCCGGCCGACCCGCGGCCGTGCCCGTAGCGGTCGACCGGTGATCGTGTCGTCGGCGACCCGCAGGGCCACGGTACGTCCGCCTCCCCTCAGCCGATCAGGGGGTTCACTGCGGAGCCTCGCAGTGGTAGCGGACGCCGGTCGCATCCCGGTCCGGGTCCGGGTCCGGGTCCGCACGACGGGGAACCACTCACTGCTCGTAGGAGTCCTCGTAGTCGGCACCACTGGTCACCTCGCCGTCGCCGGGTTGCACGGGATGCTCGCCGGTGAGCGCGTCGATCCGCGCGCGCAGCCGTGCCACCTCCGCCGCGTTGTCCGGTTCGGGCAGGTCGCTCGGCGTGGTCTCGACGATGAGGGCGGCCGCGGCGTTCACGAGGAAGGTGGCATCGACCGTCCCGCCGTCGGCGCCGATCCCCGTGTACTCGACGGTGTCGGCCGCGCCCTTCGAGGCGAGGGCGACGGCGTACTCGACGAGTGCGTCGGCCGCCTCGTCCCCCACGAGGATCGTCTTGTCGGCGAAGAGGATGTGCTTCATGCCGTCCATGCTCGGCAGCGCCGGCTGCGTGGAGGGAGGAGGTTGACAGAGGACCGCCGCTGACGGAAGACCTGGACAGATCGAGCAGAGAATGGCAGGCCGGGTTGTCGGATCCCTCCGGTCTGCGGAAGGGTGGTGGCAACGGCGGGCGCCTGCCGGCCGGAGATCAGGGGCTGGAGACGCCGATGGGGAAGCTGCACTACGACGGGACCGTCGAGATCGATTTCGAGGACCGCGTGCTCGCGCACCTGCAGATCGTCATCACCGCGAAGCTGCGCCGCAACGAGTCGTTCCTGCTCAGCTGGCGCGACGACCACAGCATGGGCGACGGCCGCAGCGCGATCTGGATCCACCCCTCCCACGCGCTCCGCTACAAGTACTTCGGCGGCCGGATGCCCCGCATCAACCCCGCCTGGATCTCCGCGCTCACCGACCTCGCGAACTCCGCGGGCGGGCTGTACGTGATCTCGGAACCCGCCGAACCGGTGCGTCCTCCGGCGAAGGGCGATCAGCTGTGAAGCGCATCGACCTGATCTACAACGGCACCGCCTACACGGTCAACAACAGGAGCCTCGAGGAGTTCCGCGCCGAGGTCGAGGCCGCCCTCGCCTCTCCGACGCCGCAATGGCTGACGGTCAACTACGGCGAGGGACGCGCGAACCCGGCGCTCCTCCTCATCACGCCGTACACCCCGCTGTCGATCATCACGAACGACTTCGACGAGCTCAACGCAGAGCACGAGTAGCGGCGGACCTCGGGGAGGTCAACCACGTCGTCTGGTCGATCCGCGCCCCGTACCGTCGTGCAGGACCTCGTCGACGTCGTTCGCGGACCCCGCACGGCGACACCCGATCGACACCGCCCGCGCCCCGGCGCGCAGAACAACGGCCGCGGACACCCGGCCAGGAGCCGTGATGACAGATCCCGCCTTCGCCGTCCTCGACGACCTCATCGCCGCCCTCGAGCGTCCCGGCTCGATCGACCCCGGCCTGAGCCGCTCCGTCGCCGTGCAGGCCGCCGTCCTCCGGCTCCCGTCGCCCCGCACCATGCACCGTCCGCGCCCGACGAGCCGCTTCACGGGCCGTCGCCTCGTGCGCCCGGGCAGCGCAGCCAGGCGGGCTCCCGCGCGTCACCGCGTCGTCGTCCCCGCCGGTCCGACGGAGCGTCGCGCCGAGCGGAGCCGACGGCTAAAATGGGCGCGGTGACCGACTCCGACGCTCTCTGCGACCCGTATCTGCGCGGGTATCCGATCGACGGCGTCGCGATCTCCACGCTCGGCAGCCCCTTCGGCGGCGAGACCGTCGCCGCGAGCGACAGCACCGCGAGCCGACTGGACGAGATCCAGATCGACCTCGGCGAGGGCCCGTGCTGGGAGGCGATCCGCGCTGCCGGCCCCGTCTCGGTGCCGGACACCGGCGCGGAGGAGCGCTGGCCGCTCTTCACCGAGGCGATCGGCCCCACGGCGGTGCGCGCGGTCTTCGCCTTCCCGCTCTCGATCGCGGGGCTCTCGATCGGCGCGGTCGACCTCTACTCCCGCCGCCCCACGTCGCTCAGCGACTCCCTCCTCGGCCGGATCAGCGCCTCGACCACCGCGACGGCGCTGCTGGTGCTGGCCGCGGTGCTGCGCGACAACGAGGTCGAGGAGAGCACGAATCCGCGCTCGCGACGCGTGGTGCACCAGGCGACCGGCATGATCATCGCGCGCTACGGCAGCACGGCCGAGGAGGCGCAGCTGCTGCTGCGCGCCCACGCCTTCGCCCAGCAGCGCTCCGTCGTCGATGTCGCCTCCGGCATCGTGGCCCGGCACGACGGGTTCCCCGACCGCCCTCTCACCGCCCAGGACGACACATGGTGACGAACTCCCGCGAGCGCAGCGTCATCCAGACGTTCGTCGCCCTCTCCGACACACTGGTCGACGACTACGACGTCGTCGACTTCACCCAGACCCTCGTGGAGAGCAGCGCGACCCTCTTCGACGCCGTCTCGGCGGGGCTCGTCCTCGCCGACTCCACCGGCTCCCTCGAGGTGCTCGCCTCCACGGACGAGGACACCCGGCTGATCGAGCTGCTCCAGCTCGACAGCGGGTCGGGCCCGTGCATCCAGTGCTTCGAGACCGGGCGGCCGGTGATCGTCGAGGACGCCCGCGCCGTGGGCGAGGAGTGGGCGGAGTTCCGGACGCTGGCGGTCGAGCTCGACGTGCTCTCGGCGCACTGCGTGCCGATGCGCTCGGCGGGGACGACGATCGGCTCCCTCAACCTCTTCCAGGCCCGGCCGGGGCGGCTCGATCCGGACGACATCGCGGTCGTGCAGGCGTTCGCCGACGTCGCGACGATCGGGATCCTGCACCAGCGCGCGCTCCAGCAGAGCACGGTCACCCAGGAGCAGCTGCAGCACGCCCTCGACAGCCGGGTGCTGATCGAGCAGGCGAAGGGGATCCTCGCCTACGCCCACCGCACCACGGTCGAGCAGGCCTTCGAGGTGCTGCGGGTCCGCGCGCGAGCGACGTCGACCCCGATCACGACGCTCGCCCAGGAGATCATCCGCGACTACCGGCGCTGACGCTCCGCGCCAGCGGAGCAGGAGCGGGGCGGATCCGCGCCGGCGGCGCCGCGGCTCGGAGCTCAGTACTCGTTCTCGAGCTCCCACGTCGCGCGGGGGTCGACGTCCGAGGCGGGCACCGGTCCGCCCGCACTGTCGAGCGCGTCGAGGCGCTCGAGGATCTCGGTGCTCGACTCCGCCGCTGCGCTACCGGCCCCTGCGACCACCAGGGGGACGCCGAGCCCGACGGTGAGCGTCACGACGGAGGATGGGGCCGAGTCGTCGGCGACGCTGACCGTGCTCATCCGGTGCCGCTGCGCGAGCGCGAGCGAGTACCGGACGACGGCGTCGGCGGTCGCGTCGTCGAGGGAGAGGGAGCCACCGGTGTGGAAGAGCGTCGTCATGGTCAAATCCTCGCAGGGCAGGCGGATGGGCATGGTTCCGTCACCGGGGGCCAGGATGCGGTGCGCTCACGCTACGCCCTGGGCGCTCGGGGGTGCAGGTCTTGCGCCGAAGCGCTCCCCTGTCGCATGGTTCGCTCTCGCCGCCGGAGCAATTCCCCCATGGCTCTGAGGCGGCTCACATGTTAACGTGAACAGACGCGTCGGTCCCCTCGGCTCGACGCATCCCTCCCCTGAAGGAAAGGTCTCGACGATGAGACGACGCTCCCCGGAGCCCCCTGCCGCCGCGCCTCGGCGCCGCGTGCGATCCCTCTTCCTCTCCGCTCTCGCCTGCACGAGCGTCGCCCTCACCGGCGCTCTCGTCCCCGTCTCGGCGCAGGCCGTCGACGTCCCGGCGCCCACCGCGCACTACGACATGTCCCACGCCGGCTCGGCCCTGCTCGACATCTCGGGCAACGGACGCAACGCCACCCTGACCGGCCTCACCGACGCGTCCTTCGCGAACGCCGGCGGCGACCAGGTCGCCCGGTTCAAGAACGACGGCTACGCGAGCCTCCCCCAGGGCCTGGTCACCGGAGCCGACAACGCGTTCGCCGTCGAGTACACGGTGAAGACGCAGACCACCGCCAACCAGTTCGGCTGGGTCATCGGCGACGGCGTCGGCCCGTGGAACACCACGCAGCTCGGCAACCACGTCTTCGTGAACCCGCGCAACCCGGACGGCTCGCCCAGCGGACAGGTCCTCGCGGGCATCCGCGTCAAGGAGCCCACCAGCAACGGCGAGACCCGCATGCCGTTCGGCGGCACGCTGAACCCCGGGTTCACGACCCTCACGCTCGTCGGCACCGGCACGGGGTCGAGCACCGTGCTGACCCTCTACCGCGACGGCACGCAGATCTCGACCGCGAACACCACGAAGTCGATGGCGAGCATCGTCCCGACCGGGTCCACGCTCGGCTACCTCGGCCGCTCGCTCTACTCCGGCGACGCGCTCGTGACCGCCGACGTCACCGACGTGAAGTTCTGGGACACCTCCCTCACCGCCGAGCAGGTCGCCTCGAGCATGCCGACCGCCGCGGCGAAGGCGTCCGCGACCTCCGCCCTGCTGCGCTCGGACATCCAGCCCGTCCTGCTGGCCGGCAACCCGTCGCTGGCCCAGGTCTCCTCGAACCTGACGCTGCCCGCCTCCAGCAGCGGCGTCCCGCTCACCTGGACCTCCTCGAACAGCGCGGTCGTCTCGACCACCGGCGTCGTCTCGCGCTCGATCGCGCAGAACACCCCGGTCACCCTGACGGCGACCACCGCCCAGGGCGCGACGATCGCCTTCGAGGTGGTCGTGCTCGCCCCGAGCATCAACGACGACCTCGACGCGCTGAAGCTCGCCACGCGCACCACCGAGAACCTCCCCCTCGCGGTGAAGGGCGCCCGGAACGGCACCGACATCACCTGGACCTCCTCGGACCCGGCCCTCGTCACGCCGACGAACACCTCCTACGCGGCTCCGGCGGTCGGCGCGGCCGACCCCTACCGCGGCGGCGGCGTCGTCACCCGGCCGGCCTACGGCTCCGGAGACAGGACCGTCACCCTCACCGCGACGGCCACCCTCAACGGCGTCACCGAGACGCGCGCCTTCACGCTGACGGTCGCCGAGCTCGGCCGCACCGCTCCCGACGCGGGCTACGCCTCGGCGTACTTCAAGTCGGACGGCGACGAGAAGATCTACCAGGCCGCGACCTCGGGCAACGACTTCTTCACCTTCTCGCCGGTCAACGGCGGGAAGGCGGTCATCACCTCGACGACCGACACGAAGGGCCTGCGCGACCCGTTCATCCTCCGCTCGCACAACGGCGACAAGTACTACATGGTCGCCACCGACCTCTGCATCTCCTGCGGCACCGGCTGGGGCGACGCCCAGTCCAAGGGCAGCCTGAAGATCGAGGTCTGGGAGTCGACCGACCTGGTGCAGTGGACCCGCACCAACGGCGCCGACACCGGCATCACGGTGAACCAGCCGGCCGCCGGAATGACCTGGGCGCCCGAGGCGTACTGGGACGACGCCCTGCAGTCCTACGTCGTGTTCTTCTCCTCGCGCCTCTACTCCGACGCGACGAAGACCAACAGCGACAAGCTCTACGCCCGCGTCTTCTCCGTGATCACCCGCGACTTCCGCACCTTCACCGCTCCTCCCGCCACCTGGCAGGACACCGGCTACGCGCGGATCGACTCGACGATCACGAAGATCGGCGACTACTACTACCGCTTCACCAAGAACGAGGAGGGCGGCGCCGCTGGCACCCTCGAGGCCGGAAAGGACATCTTCCTCGAGAAGTCGAAGGTCCTGACCGCCGGGACGACCTCCTCGAACTGGAGTGCCGACCCGAACACCACCTGGCAGCTCACCGACACCCGGATGACCTCGCTCGAGACCGGCCAGGCCGGTGAGGGACCCGAGATCATCAAGCTGAACGCGGGCGACCCGAACGACACCACCGGCACGGGCGACGGCTACGCGTTCCTCGTCGACAACTACGGCGACGGCGGCTACAAGGCCTTCCTCACCTCCGGAGCGGCCATCGCCGGCAGCTCGCAGACGAACCGCCTCTCGCAGTCGGCCGACTGGAACGTCTCGCCCAAGAGCCGCGCCGGCCTCCCGGCCAGCCCGCGGCACGGTGCGTTCGTGAGCGTCCCGCAGACGGTCCTCACCGCCATGAAGAACTGGACCGGCGTCACCGCCGTCGACTCCACCACGACCCTCACCGCCGACGGCCGCACGGTCACGGCGACGGTCGCGGCGGCCGACAAGGGCGACGTCGTCGGCTCGGTCACCTTCACCGGCGGCTCGTGGACCTCGACCGTCCCGCTCTCCGGCGGCTCGGCGAGCGTCTCGGTCCCGGCGGACGTGACCGGCGTCACGGCCTCCTACACCGGGTACGCGGACAAGCTGGTGCGCACGTCGGTCTCGGCCGTCGTCCCGCTGGACACCCTCGAGCTCGTCCCCGCGGTCGCCACGCGCTGCGTCGCCGGCAAGATCGTGCTCACCGCGACCGTGAAGAACACCGACACCGCTGCCGCGGACGTCACGATCACCTCGGCCTACGGCTCGAAGTCGTTCACCGCGGTCGCTCCCGGCTCGTCCGCCTCCGCCGCCTTCACCACCCGCCTGGCCTCGATGCCGGCCGGCACGGTGACGGTGACCGGATCGGCGACCGGCCAGCCCGCGTTCACCGCGACGGTCCCCGTGGCCGCCGCGCGCTGCTGACGCACTGACGACGAAGGGCCCCCTCCTGCGCTCGCGCGGAAGGGGGCCCTTCGTCGTTCCCGGGTCAGACGGTGGGAGCGAGCAGGTCCGCGTGGTGGGCGGCCGCCACGTTCGGGTGCGCCCGGAGCCGGTAGCGCAGCGCGTTCTCGCCGTAGGTCTCGAGGATCGGCGCGTTCGTCGGGTCGACCGAGAGGCCGGACTTGAGCTCCTCGGGCAGCGGGAGCGAGGGCATGGTGGCCGAGAGCGCGGGATTGAAGAAGAACGGGATCGAGATCCTGTCCGTCCCGATCAGCGGCGAGATCACGCGGTGCAGCGTGGCCTTGAGGTAGCCGCCCGTGGCGAGCTCCAGCATCTCGCCGATGTTGACGACGAACGCGCCCTCCATCGCGGGTGCCTCGATCCACGAGCCGTCGTGCTCGACCTGCAGGCCGCCCTTGCCGGGCTCGACCAGCAGCAGCGTCAGCACGCCGCCGTCGCGGTGCGCGCCCACGCCCTGCTTGGGCTCCGGGTCGGAGGTGCCCGGGTAGCGGACGACCTTCACCAGCGAGAACGGCCGCTCGGCGAACGCCTCGTCGAACACGTCCTCCGGGGCGTCGAGCGCGACGGCCCAGGTGCGCAGCAGCCGGATCGCGACCGCGGCGAGCTCCGCGTGCCAGCGCTCGAAGACCTCGCGGAACTCCGGCAGCGCCTCGGGCCAGAGGTTCGGCCCCTCGAGGCGCTCGTAGTCGGCGACGCCGGGCCCGGCGGGAACGGCCGGTCGGTCGATGCCGATGTCGACCTGCTCGCGGTAGTCGACGTCGCCGTTGGTGAGCTCGGCGCCGAAGCGGGTGTAGCCGCGGAACTGCGGGCTGAGGGTGTTCTCGATCGCGAGCTTGTCCTCCTCCGGCAGGTCGAAGAAGCGGCGGGAGGCGGCGACGACGTCGTCGAGGAGGTCCTGGGGCACGCCGTGGCCGACGAGGTAGAAGAAGCCCACGTCGTGCGTGGTCTCCCGGAGGTCGCGGCGGAAGGCGGCGGCCTCCGCCTCCCCCCGGTCGAGGCGGGACAGGTCGAGGATCGGCAGGGAATCGGTCATGCACCGACTCTCGCGCACGAACCTGCACAGCAGTCGATTGTTACGACAACCAAAACGGCGGGCCCCGCCACAGCGCGGAAGAGGTTCCTCCGCTCCGCGACCGGGCCCGCCGTGAGCGCCGAGTGTTACGGCGTGGGCATGCCGCCGTTGACGTGCAGCGTCTCGCCGACGACGTAGCTCGACTCCGGGGAGGCGAGGAACACGTAGGCGGGAGCGAGCTCGGCCGGCTGACCCCAGCGTCCGAGCGGCGTCTGCGAGCCGACCTCGGGCAGCTTGTCGGACGGCTGGCCGCCCGCGGTCTGCAGCGGCGTCCAGATCGGGCCCGGGGCGACGACGTTCACGCGGATCCCCTTGGGCGCGAGCTGCTGCGCGAGCGCCTTCGAGAACGTGTTGATCGTGGCCTTCGTGCTGGCGTAGTCGACCAGCATCGGCGACGGCTGGTAGGCCTGGATCGACGAGGTGCTGATGATCGCGGAGCCCGGGGCGAGGTGCGGCACGGCCGCCTTCGTCATCCAGAACATCGCGTAGACGTTGGTCTTGAAGGTCTCGTCGAACTGCTCGTCCGAGAGCTCGAGGAAGTCCTCGACGTGCTGCTGCTTGCCCGCGTTGTTGACGAGGATGTCGAGTCCGCCCAGGCCCTCGACGGCCTTCGCGACGGCGCCCACCGCGAAGTCGTGGTCGGTGATGTCACCGGGGATGGCGACGGCGGTGCGTCCGGCCTCCTCGATCAGCGCGACGACCTTCTTCGCGTCCGACTCCTCCTCGGGGAGGTAGACGATCGCGACGTCGGCGCCCTCGCGGGCGTAGGCGATGGCGACGGCCGCGCCGATGCCCGAGTCGCCTCCGGTGACGAGCGCCCTGCGCCCGGTCAGGCGGCCGGAGCCGCGGTAGGTCGACTCGCCGCGGTCGGCGGGGTCGTCCATCTTCGAGTCGAGGCCGGAGCCCTCCTGGTACTGGGCCTCCGTGTCGATGTCGGCGAACATCGCGGTCGGGTCTTGGAACGTGTACTGGTCGTTCTGCGGAGTCTGGTCGTTCTGCGAGGTCATGTCTCGACGCTAGGTGCGCGGGATCGGCGACCGCGCGTGCTTGACAGCCCCGATCCGCCAGGACACAGGAGGTCTTCAGGAGCCGCGGAGCCCCCCGGATCGGGGAGAATGGTGCGGTGACCCGCGACGACTCCCTGTCCTTCGACACCACGGCGCCGCTGCCCGGCTGGCAGCACGCCTACTCCGGCAAGGTGCGCGACCTCTACACCCCCGACGACGCCGACCCCGTGCTCGGCGCCGACCGCATGCTCGTCGTCGCCAGCGACCGGGTCAGCGCGTACGACGCGGTCCTCGAGCCCGGGATCCCCGGCAAGGGCGAGCTGCTGACCACGCTCTCCCTCTGGTGGTTCGCGCAGCTCTCCGACGTCCCCAACCATCTGATCCCGGGCGCGATCCCCGAGGCGGTCCGCGGCCGGTCGATGCTGGTGAAGACGCTCGACATGTTCCCGATCGAGTGCGTCGTCCGCGGCTACCTCTCCGGCAGCGGCTGGAAGGAGTACCGGGAGACGGGCTCCGTCTGCGGCGTCCCGCTCCCCGAGGGCCTCCAGGACGGCGACGCGCTCCCCGAGCCGATCTACACCCCCGCGTGGAAGGCCCCGCAGGGCGAGCACGACGAGAACATCACCTTCGAGCGCACGGTCGAGATCGTCGGGGAGGAGGCCGCGGAGGCGCTGCGCACCCTCTCGCTCGCGGTCTTCCGCGAGGCGTCCACCATCGCCCTGGCCCGCGGCGTGCTGCTGGCCGATACGAAGTTCGAGTTCGGGGTCGACCGCGGGACCGGAGTCGTCACCCTCGGCGACGAGGTCCTCACGAGCGACTCCTCCCGCTACTGGGACGCCGACGACTACGACGCCGGCATCCGCGGCCGCTCGTTCGACAAGCAGATCGTGCGCGACTGGCTCTCCGACAACTGGGACGGCCAGGGCCTCCCGCCGACCCTCCCGTCCGAGATCGTCGAGCGCACGGCCGCGCGCTACCGCGAGCTCATCGAGCGCCTCACGCGCTGAGGCACCGGAACGACCTGTGGACGATCACCACCCTCGCGTCCGGCTCGAGGCCCGCGGCGAGGACCCGGACGAGGCGCGGCACAGCCTCGCGCGGCTCTACAACGGCGACGAGTGGCGCGCCGCCACCACCGCGGCCGACTTCAGCTACCGCTACGCGGCCATCGGCGACGGCGGGATGACCCTCCGCACCTCGCGGATGTCCGGGCGCCTCGCGGGCGGCGTGGGCGACTCGGACGACGTCGTCGTGCAGTGGATCGTGGGCGGCTCCGGCCGGATCGACGTCGGCCGCGCCTCGATCGCGATGGAGGAGAACCGTCCCGTCCTCTTCCCCGTCGGCCGTCCGTTCGCCTTCGACTACGTCGACTTCGACCAGCGCCTGGTGCACCTCGACCGGGGAGTGGTCGACCGGGTCGCCGCCGAGCGGGGCCTCGTCGGGTCCCTCGTCTTCGACTCCGAGCACCGCCCCGACGCCGCGGCGATCCGCCGCTGGCGCACCGCCGTCGCCGACTCCGCCCGCGCGCTGCGCAGCGAGCGCGTCGAGCCGCTGCTCTGGGACGAGCTCACCCGCGCCACGGCCTCCGCGCTGCTCGACCTCTACCCTCCGGAGTCCGCTCCGGTCCCGCCCGAGCTCCTCGCCCCCCGGAACGCACGGATCCGCACGGCCGTCGAGTACGTGCACGCCCACTGCAGCGAGCCGATCGGCCCCGCCGAGATGGCGGCGGCGTCGGGCCTGACCGTTCGGGGCCTGCAGTCCGCGTTCCAGCGGGTGCTCGGGATGCGCCCGATCGCCTACCTGCGCCTGGTGCGGCTCGACCGCGCCCGGGTGGAGCTGGCGGCGAGCCCGCCCCACGGGACGACAGTCGCCGCCGTCGCCCGGCACTGGGGCTTCGGGAACGCGGGCCGCTTCAGCGCGGCCTACGCGGAGCGGTTCGGCGAGTCGCCGAGCGCCACCCTGCAGAGCTGATCAGTCGACGAGGTCGGGCGGCGGCTGCCCCTCGAGGATGCGGCTGAGGCCGTCGAGCAGCACCGCGACGGTCGCGGCCTCCGACTCGGGCACCTTCGCGACCATCGCGCGGATCTGCTCGTAGGTCGGGTCGTCGGTGCCGACGATGGCCTTCTGCGCGCGCTCCGTCAGGCAGAGGATGCGGCCGCGGCCGTCGGACGGGTCGGGAGTGCGGTTCACGTAGCCGGCGCGGGCGAGGCGGTCGACGAGGAGGGAGACGGCCGCCGTCGTGATCGACAGGGCCGCGGACAGGTCGACGGCGCGGACGATCTCGTCGCGCCGCTCCCCGACCCCGATCAGCCGCAGGGCCGCGAGATCCGTGGCGCCTATGCCCAGGCGGCGCTCCACGCGGCCGTCGTAGTCGCGCTCCGCCGTGCGCAATCGCGCGAGCAGAGCGAACAGGTCTGGCCGAGCGTCCATCGAGGTGCACCTTCCGAGCGGCAGGCGCCCCGGACGGGAACTCGCTGCCCCCATCGAACCACTTCTCCGGCGATCGGACGGCGTGTGTCCCGAAAGCGCAGTCGGCGCCGAGACTGTTAGTCAACCGACTTAGCAATACCTAGTGTCGACGGTGCGGCACGCCTTCCGTGCGCCGCCGACGGTGAAGAGGTGCGCGCGATGGGACGACTGCTCTACGGCGCACCCGCCAGCTCGCACTCCTTCGAGGACCGCGCCCTGGCCCACCTCCAGACCGTGATCACCTCGCGGTTCCGCCGCGGCGAGGGCTTCCTCCTGACGATCGAGGACGCCGAGGGCCGCCGGTCCGAACTGTGGCTCCACCCCGGCATCCCCACCCGCTACGAGTACGACGGCACCGCCGTGATCGAGCTGAACCCGCACTGGCTGCGCGAGCTCTCGAACGCCTCGAACGGCCGCCTCGGCCTCCACCTCCTCCCCGAAACCTCGTCGCCCGACGACCTCTCCGTGAAGAAGATCCCCGCATGAGCGACCACAACGGCACACTGTTCCGGCGCGGAGGCACCGTCCGCTTCGTCCGCTGGATCTCGTCCCGCGACGGCGGCTGGGCCCCCGAGATCGTGCAGGGGCGCTACCTCGAGCGCGACGACCGCGGCTGGCTGGTCGAGATCGAGGGCACCCCGACGGTGCTCGCGAAGGACGACTGGGCCGTCTACCGCTGACCGGCTCTGCGCTCGGCGTACTGTTGAGCAGGTGCGTTCTCGTGATCGCCGCGGCATCACCTCGGCTCCCCTCCTCCTGACGACCATCGGAACGACGAGCCTCGTCTTCCTCTGCGCGTTCGAGTCGCTCGCCGTGACGACGATCATGCCGATCGTCAGCGCCGACCTCGACGGCCGCGCCCTCTACCCCCTGGCCTTCGCGGCGACGCTCGCCGCCGCCGTGGTCGGGATGGTCGCGGCCGGCTCCTCGGCCGACCGCCGCGGCCCGACGCCGTCGCTCGTGGTCGCGATCCTGCTCTTCACCCTGGGTCTCGTCGCCGCGGGTGCCGCGCAGTCGATGCCGGTCTTCGTGGCGGCCCGCCTGCTGCAGGGGCTGGGCAGCGGAGGGATCACCGTCACCCTCTACGTGCTCGTCGCGCGGGTCTACCCGAGCGAGCTGCATCCGAGGATCTTCGGCGCCTTCGCCGCGGCCTGGGTCGTGCCGTCGCTGGTGGGGCCGCTGGTGGCCGGAGTCGTCGCCGAGCTCGCGAGCTGGCACTGGGTCTTCTTCGGAGTCGTCGCCCTGGTGGCCCTCGCGAGCGCCGCGATCGCGCCGACGCTCAGCTCGCTCGAGCCGCGCGAGCGCCTCCCCTTCGATCGCCGGGCAGTGGGCCGCATCGCCCGCGCCGTGGTCGTCTCGGCCGGAGTCGTCGTGCTGAGCACGAGCGCCGAACTCGCGCCCGACCTCGCCGGGCTCCTGGCCGCGGCCGCCGTGGTGGTCGTGGTCGTGGCGGTTCGCGCGCTCCTGCCCGACGGCACGCTGCGCGCTCGGGGCGTCCTGCCGTCGGTGATCCTCCTCCGCGCCCTCGTCGCCGCGGCGTTCTTCGGCACCGAGGTCTACCTGCCGCTGCTGCTCTCGGAGCAGTACGGCCTGCCGCCCTGGCTCTCGGGCGCCATGCTCACCGCGGGCGCCGTCTCCTGGGCTCTCGGCTCGAACATCCAGGGACGCCCGGGTACCCGCCTCAGCCACGGCGGAGCGATGCGGCTCGGCACGACGCTCGTGCTCGCCGGCATCGGAGTCGTGCTGCTCGTCACGGTGCTCGCCCTCAGCCCGATCGTCGCGGGCGTGGGCTGGTTCCTGGCCGGCGGCGGCATGGGCACGATGTTCCCGCGGATGGGGACGATGACGCTCGCGCTCTCCGCTCCGGGCCGGGAGGGCTTCAACAGCTCGGCCCTGCAGATCGCCGACTCGACCGGCGCCTCGGTCTCCCTCGCGCTGACGGGCCTCCTCGCGGCGGCGGTCACCGGGCTGATCGGGGCCGGGACCGGGGTCTTCGCCGCGACCTTCTCGTACGCCGCGCTGATCGCGATCGTCGCGGTCGGTCTGGCCGGCCGGCTCGACGGGCTCCTGCGCCGCGAGGGACGCCGGGAGCCCGCCGAGCAGGCTCAGCTGTAGAGCGACTCCGGCACGTCGAGGCCGTAGATCGCGCGGCCGGACGACCAGATCACCGAGCAGGCGGCCCGGAGCAGATCGGTCGCGTCGTCGCCGGCGTCCACGATCACCACGGATTCGCCGTCGAGGCGGACCTTGGCGCCGCGGACGGCGTGCGTGCCGTTCCGCGAGACCGTCGTCGCCGGGTAGGGCAGGTGCAGCTCGCGCAGGTCGCCGAGGATGTACGTCGGCCGGAGCTTGGGCTCCGCCGCGAGGAGCTGCTTGGCCCGGTCGATCCCGGTGAGCACGTGGGCGCTCTCCATGTCGGCGCCGTTCGCGCCGGCGATGTCGGTGTCGAGCCGGTCGCCGAGGAACAGCGGGTTCGTCGAGCCGAAGCGCGCGGTCGCCGCGTCGAAGATGGCCCGCTCGGGCTTGCCCGCGACGACCGGGAGCCGGCCGACCGCGGTGTGCACGGCCGAGACGAGGGTCCCGTTGCCCGGGGCGATGCCGCGCGCGACGGGGATCGTCCAGTCGGTGTTCGTCGCGACCCACGGGATCCCCGTGTGGAGCGCGAACGAGGCCTCGGCCAGCTGCTCCCAGCCGACCGTGGGCGCGAAGCCCTGGATGACCGCCGCCGGCGAGTCCTCCGCGCTGCGCGTCACGGTGAACCCGGCGCGCTCGACCTCGGAGGTGAGGCCCTCCGCCCCGACGACGAGGATCGTCGAGCCGGCCGGCACCAGGTCGGCGAGCAGCACGACCGCTGCCTGCGGGGAGGTGACGACGTCCTCGGGCCGGACGCTCAGCCCCAGCTCGGAGAGGTGCCCGGCGACGGAGGCGTCCGTGCGGGAGGCGTTGTTGGTGATGTAGCCGACCCGCAGCGTCTCGGCCGCTCGGTTGAGGCTCTCGACCGCGAAGGGGATCGCGTCGGCACCCTTGTAGACGACCCCGTCGAGGTCGGCCAGGACGGAGTCGCGGCCGTCGAGCGGAGTGGGCTCAGTCCTGCTGCTGCGGAACATCGGCGTCCTCCTCGGTGGTGTCGGCGGGCCTGGTGCGGCGGGTCGTCGTGACGGGCTCGTCGGTAGTGACGGACTCGTCGACGTCGGTGGGCTCGGCGGGCTCGGTGGTGTCGGCGGGCTCGTCGGTGTCCGCGGAGTCGGTCGGCTCGTCGGAGTCGGTCGGCTCCTCGGTGTCGGTCGGCTCGTCGGAGTCGATGGGCTCGCCGCTGTCCGCGGGCTCGGCGGACTCATCGGTCTCGCGGGCGTCCGGGGAGCCGGCCGTCTCAGCGGCGTCGGCGGGCTCGACCGACTCGTCGGCGGTCGGCTCCGCCGAGTCGAGAGCCTCATCCGGGTCCGTCTCGGCGAGATCGTCGGACTCGAGGGACTCGTCTGCGAAGGTCGGCTCGTCCGTGTCGACGAGGTCGGCCTCGGCGCCAGCGGTCGCATCAGCGTCGTCCGCGTCCGCGTCGTCGTCGTCGTCGGCGATCTCCTCGGAGACGGTCCGCCGGGCGTCGTCCTCGTCCGCGTCGTCGACGGCGATCGCGTCGTCCTCGTCCGCGTCGTCTAGGTAGTCGTCCGCGTCGTCGACCGCGGTCCCTTCCTCGGCGCGATCGGGAGCGGACGCGGCGTCGGCCGACTCGTGCTCCTCCTCGATCACCTCGATCGTCTCGTCGTCACCGCCGCCCTCGGCCGCGAAGACGGCCTGCGCCGCGATGTCGGCGCGACGCTGCCACTCGGCCGCCTCCTCGGAGCGGCCGACCTCCTCGAGGACGAGTGCGTAGGCGGCGAAGAGATCCGGGCTGTACGAGAACGCGCGGTCCGGGTCGAGCTGCGGGATCTCGAGCTCCATGAGAGCGAGCTCCGCCTGCCCGAGGTCGAGGCGGGCGCCGGACATGGCGATGGCCAGCGACACCTGCGCGCCGGGACTCAGCGTGGTGCGGTCGATCGACCGTCCCAGCTCGAGCGCCTTGTCGGGTCGGCCGACGCCGCGCTCGGAGTCGACCATCAGCGGCACCTGCTCGTCCGAGCCGGAGATCCGACGGAAGGTCCGCAGCTCGCGCAGCGCCAGGGCGAAGTCGCCCGTCGCGTACGCCGAGATGGCCAGCGACTCGCGGACAACGGCGATGCGTCCCGCGCGACGGGCCGCCGAGAGCACGTGGCGGTGCGCCAGCTCGGGGTCCTCCTCGAGGAGGCGGCCGGCCATCACCAGGTGACGGGCGACCCATTCGGCGTTGTCCTTCGAGAGCGTGCGCAGCTCGTTGCGGGCGACCTTGTCGAGGTCCTTGGCCTGCACGTCGTCCGGAAGGTCCGGGTCGTCGTGGCGCGGACGCACCGACTGGAGGGAGCGCCGCTCGCGCTCCTCCTCGGTGAGCTCCGGCTCCTCGCGGGGGCCGCCGCGTCCGCCGCCGAAGCCCTCGCGTCCGCGTCCGCCGCCCTGGCGGTCTCCGCCGCCACGACGATCGTCCGACCACGGCCTGCTTCCCCCGTCGCGCGATCCACCACGGAACGGAGGACGCGAGTCCCCGTCACGCTGCGGACGAGAGTCGCCACCACCACGGTAGGAAGGGCGGGAGTCTCCATCCCGCTGCGGACGCGAGTCCCCACCTCCACGGTAAGGAGGCCGGGAGTCCCCGTCACGCTGGGGACGCGAGTCACCGTCCCGCTGCGGACGGGAATCCCCACCTCCACGGTAAGGAGGACGGGAGTCCCCATCCCGCTGAGGACGGGAATCCCCACCCCCGCGGTAAGGAGGACGAGAGCCACTGTCACGCTGCGGACGAGAGTCGCCGCCACCGCGGTACGGAGGACGCGAGTCACCATCACGCTGCGGACGCGAGTCTCCACCTCCACGGTACGGAGGTCGGGAGTCCCCGTCACGCTGGGGACGCGAGTCGCCACCGCGATAGGGAGGACGCGAGTCACCATCCCGCTGCGGACGCGAATCCCCACCACCACGGTACGGAGGCCGCGAGTCCCCATCACGCTGCGGACGCGAATCCCCACCACCACGGTACGGAGGCCGGGAGTCCCCATCACGCTGCGGACGCGAATCCCGACCACCACCGTGGTAAGGAGGACGCGCGTCACCATCCCGCTGCGGACGGGAGTCGCCACCGCCACGATAGGGAGGACGAGCATCACCGTCGCGGCGGGGGCGGGAATCGCCCGAGCCGCCGCGATCGTTCGAGGAGCGGCCGGGGCCGCCGGCGCGAGGCGGCCGCTCGTCACGACGTCCGGAGTCCCGGTCGTTGCGGTCGGATCCTGAGTCGTCCATGCGTTCCTCGCCTGTCGTGGTGATGCTCTGTGGAGTTGACCCGCCCGAGGGCGGGGAGGACGGCCGCAGCCGTCGCACCACCCTAACCCGCACCGCGCTCCAGTGAGCAGCGGGGATCCGAGGTGGTGGTTAAACAGCGATGGCCACCCATTTCTGGGTGGCCATCGTGAATGGTGTCCGGCGGTGTCCTACTCTCCCACAGGGTCCCCCCTGCAGTACCATCGGC
>NZ_PSVB01000012.1:0-92567 GCF_002932165.1 Rathayibacter sp. AY1F8 | reverse complement strand
ACCCGGCAGGGGAGGCCCCGCCCTCGTCGCGAAAGCCCTCCGCCGTGTCCGCTCCCGCCCTCCCGTCTCCCGGCGCCCCCGCGCAGAAGCGCCCGAGCACGCTGCAGACCCTGCTGCGCCTCGTCCCCTTCGTCGGCGACTCCCTGCCCCGGCTGGTCGGCGGCATCGCGGTCGCGCTCGTGGCGAGCCTGGTGTCGCTGGTCATCCCGATCGTCCTGCAGCAGCTCGTCGACGGGCCGCTGGGGGACGGAGCGGCCTCCGCCGGCTCCGGCGACCTCGGGCCGCTGATCGGCCCGGTCGCCGTCATCCTCGTGCTCGGCGTCGTCGAGGCCGGTGCCATCGCGCTGCGGCGCCGGATGGTCCTCACCCCCAGCACGCGGATCGAGGCGCGCATGCGCTCGGCGCTCTACAGCCGCCTGCAGGACCTCCCCGTCTCGTTCCACGACCGCTGGCAGAGCGGGCAGCTCCTGTCGCGGGCGATGAGCGACCTCAGCCTCATCCGCCGCTGGATCGCCTTCGGCTTCGTCCTGCTCGTGGTCAACGCGCTGACGATCGTCGTCGGCTTCGGCGTCCTCGTCTACTGGAACCCGATCCTCGGCGTGCTCTTCGTCGTGTGCTCGATCCCGGTCTGGATCTACGGGTTCGCGTTCGAGAAGCGCTACTCGAGCATCGCGCGCCGCAGCCAGGACCAGGCGGGCGACCTCGCCACGACCGTCGAGCAGTCGGTGCACGGCATCCGCGTCCTCAAGGCCTTCGGCCGCCACCAGCACGCGCTGGAGAACTTCGCCGGCCAGGCCGAGAAGCTCCGCGGCACCGAGATCGACAAGGCCCGCGCCATCGCCGGGATCTGGCTCGTCCTGCTGCTGGTGCCGGACATCGCGTTCGCGCTCTGCCTGCTCGGCGGGGTCTGGCTCGCCGCGGCCGGCCAGCTGAGCGTCGGCGAGCTGTTCGCCTTCTTCGCCACCGCGACCGTGCTGCGCTGGCCGGTGGAGTCGATCGGCTTCCTCCTCTCGATGACCTTCGACACCCGCACGGCGGTCGACCGCTACTTCGAGGTGATGGACAGCCGGAACACCATCACCGACCCGGAGGACCCCGACACGATCCTCGAGCCGCGCGGTCGGGTCCGCTTCCGCGACGTCCACTTCCGCTACCAGGACGCCCCCGAGCGCTACCGCGACCTCCTCGACGGCGTCGACCTCGAGGTCGAGCCGGGCGAGACGATGGCACTGGTCGGCATCACCGGCTCCGGGAAGACGACGCTCACCGCGCTGCTCCCGCGCCTCTACGACGTGACCGGCGGAGCCATCGAGCTCGACGGCGTCGACATCCGCCGGCTCCGCCGCGACGAGCTGCGCACGCACGTCGGCATGGCGTTCGAGGACGCGACGCTCTTCTCCATCAGCGTGCGCGAGAACGTCCTCCTCGGCCGACCCGACGCGACCGAGGAGGAGTTGCTCGAGGCCCTCGAGATCGCGCAGGCCGACTTCGTCCACCGCCTCCCCGAGGGCCTGGACACGAAGGTGGGCGAGGAGGGGATGAGCCTCTCCGGCGGCCAGCGCCAGCGCCTGGCCCTCGCCCGCGCGGTGGCCGCGCGTCCGGCGGTGCTCGTCCTCGACGACCCGCTCTCGGCGCTAGACGTCGACACGGAGGCGCGCGTCGAGGCGGGGCTGCGCCGCGTGCTCGGCGACACCACGGCGATCATCGTCGCCCACCGCCCCTCGACGGTGGCGCTCGCCGATCGCGTGGCACTGATGGAGGAGGGCCGCATCACCGCGGTCGGCACCCACAGCGAGCTGCTCGCGAGCAGCCCGCACTACCGCTTCGTCATCTCGAGCCTCGAGGAGGACGAGCTGACCCGGCCCGCCGGGACCGAGCGCATCGGCTCCCGCCCCACGACGACCCACCAGGAGACGCGATCATGAGCACGCTCGGTTCCTCCGAGGAGCGCGACGACCTCAGCAGAGCGGAGTCGGCGGCCCTGCGCCGGCGCTCGCTGCGGCTGCTCGGCTCCCTGCTGCGGCCGCTCCGGCTGCGGCTGGTGCTCACCGCGGTCGTGGTCGTCGTCGCGACCGCTGCCCAGGTCGCGGGACCGGCGCTGATCGCGGCGGGCATCGACAACGGCCTGCCCGCGGTCCTCGCGGGGAACGCGGTCCCGCTGGCGGTCACGGTCGGCGCCTACATCCTCACCGGACTCGTCGGCGCGCTCCTGGTCGCCTGGTACACCGTGCTCTCCGCGCGGGTGAGCCAGGCGATCCTGATCGACCTGCGCAAGCGGGTCTTCCTGCACACCCAGAAGCTGAGCCTGGAGTTCCACGAGAACTACACCTCCGGCCGGATCATCTCGCGCCAGACCAGCGACCTCGACTCCATCCGCGAGCTGCTCGACTCCGGCATCAACCAGCTGGTGCAGGGTGCGCTCTACATGGGCTTCGTCGCGATCGCTCTGGTCTCCCTGGACGGCGTGAGCGGCATCGTGCTCGCCTGCGCCCTGGTGCCGCTCGCGCTGCTCACCCGCTGGTTCCAGAAACGGTCGCAGGCGCTGTTCCGCGGCACTCGCGTCGCCTCGTCGCGGCTCATCGTGCAGTTCGTGGAGTCCATGACCGGCATCCGCGCCGTGCAGACCTTCCGCACGCAGAAGCGCAACGAGTCCGTGTTCGGCGGGGTCGTCGAGCAGTACCGGCTCGCCTACAAGCGCGTCTTCGGGGTGTTCGGCACCTTCGACCCCGGGCTCGTGCTGATCGGCAACGTCACCGTCGCCGTGGTGCTGTTCATCGGCGGCGTCCGCGTGCTCGACGGCGGGCTCGAGATCGGCGCGCTGCTGGCGGTCCTGCTCTACACCCGGCGCTTCTTCGACCCGGTGCAGGAGATGGCGATGTTCTACAACTCCTACCAGTCGGCGGCCGCCGCGCTCGAGAAGATCTCGGGCGTGCTGGCCGAGGAGCCGAGCGTCCCGGATCCGGCCCGCCCGGTCGACCTGCGCCAGGCGCGGGGCCGCCTCGGCTTCGAGGGCGTCCGCTTCGCCTACACCGCCGACCGCGAGGTGCTGCCGCGCTTCGACCTCGACATCCCCGCCGGGCAGACCATCGCCCTCGTCGGGTCCACGGGCGCCGGCAAGACGACGCTCGCCAAGCTGATCTCGCGCTTCTACGACCCGAGCGACGGCGTGGTGACCCTCGACGGCGTGGACCTGCGGCAGCTGCACCCGAAGGACCTGCGGCGCGCGATCGTGATGGTCACCCAGGAGGCGTACCTCTTCTCCGGATCCGTCGCCGACAACATCGCGATCGGGCGGCCGACCGCGTCCTACGACGAGATCGTCCGGGCCGCGCAGGCGGTCGGCGCGCACGAGTTCATCCAGGCGCTGCCGGACGGCTACGACACCGATGTGAACAAGCGCGGCGGCCGCGTCTCGGCCGGTCAGCGCCAGCTGATCTCGTTCGCCCGCGCGTTCCTGGCCGACCCGGCGGTGCTGATCCTGGACGAGGCGACCTCCTCCCTCGACATCCCGAGCGAGCGCCTGGTGCAGCAGGGCCTGCAGACGCTCCTGGCGGACCGCACGGCGGTCATCATCGCGCACCGCCTCTCGACGGTCGCGATCGCCGACCGGGTGCTGGTGATGGAGCACGGCCGCATCGTCGAGGACGGCACTCCGGAGGCGCTCATCGCCGGCGAGGGCCGCTTCGCCACCCTGCACGCGGCCTGGCGGGACTCGCTCGTCTGAGCGGCTGCCGCTCGCGACTGACGCACTTGAGCCGATCCCGGCTCAGGGGCGCCAGCGTGCGCTGCGCACGTCGACGCGCCAGCCGCCCGGCGTGACGACGAGGGGCGTGCCCTCGCGCTCGTACTCCCGGCGGGCGCGCTCCTCGTGGCCGACCGGGGGCGCTCCTCCCGCGCGGACGACGCGCCACCAGGCGGTGTCGGAGCCGTAGCGGGCCATCACCGTGCCGACCGCGCGTGCCGCACGCGTGCCGAGGACCGCGGCGATCTCGCCGTAGGCCATCACGCGGCCGGGCGGGATGGAGGCGACCACCTCGAGGACGGCGGAGACGAAGTCGGCCGGCTCCGCTGCCTCCGGCGCCGCGCTCAGAGCGTCAGCGCCCCGATGTTCTCGCCGTACTGCGTCTCGCCGACGACCTCGAAGCCGATCCAGCGGAAGAACTGCTCCGGGCCGTCCTCGCCGGACTCCCAGATCACCGTGAGGGTGTCGAAGCCGCGGGCGCGCGCCTCGTCGGCGGTGGCGCGGACGGCGAAGGTGCCCACGCCGCGGCCCTGCTTCGCCGCGTCGATGTTGATGCGCCAGATGCAGCTGCGGAACTCCTCCGCCGCCTCCGGGTCGAAGTGCGCGTGGATGAAGCCGACCAGCTCGTCGCCGTCCATCACGGCCCGCTGCCAGGAGGCGCCCGGGTCGATCACCGCGGCGGCGGCGGAGTAGGAGACCGGCGCGATGAACTGCTCCTGGCCGGGTTTGAGGCTCAGACCGTTCACGGCGGAGATGTTCGAGGCGGACAGCTCTTCCAGGCGGAGGTCACTCATGCCGTCACTGTACCGGCGGCGCAGGACGGCGGGCATCCTCCTGTCGGGCGACGTGCGCCGGCCCCGGCGCGGACGATCGAGAACTGTCTCGACATCGAGACAGTTCGGGCCTCGGGTAGGCTGGCGGAGGCCATCCGGAGCGGTGCAGAGCCGCCCGTCCCGCACAGGTGCGGGGTCATCGACACCATGGGAGAGCAATGTCCAAGATCAAGGTTGAGGGAACGGTCGTCGAGCTCGACGGCGACGAGATGACGCGCATCATCTGGCAGAAGATCAAGGACACCCTCATCCACCCGTACCTCGACGTGAACCTCGAGTACTACGACCTCGGCATCGAGTACCGCGACGAGACGGACGACCAGGTCACGATCGACGCGGCGCACGCCATCCAGAAGCACGGCGTCGGCGTGAAGTGCGCGACCATCACCCCCGACGAGGCCCGCGTCGAGGAGTTCGGCCTCAAGAAGATGTGGAAGTCGCCCAACGGCACGATCCGCAACATCCTCGGCGGCGTGATCTTCCGCGAGCCCATCATCATCTCGAACATCCCGCGCCTGGTCCCCGGCTGGAACAAGCCGATCATCATCGGCCGCCACGCGTTCGGCGACCAGTACCGCGCCACCGACTTCGTCTTCAAGGGCAAGGGCACGCTGACCGTCGAGTTCACGCCCGAGGACGGCTCCGAGCCGATGAGATTCGAGGTCTACAAGGCCCCGGACGACGGCATCGCGCAGGTCCAGTACAACCAGGACGCGTCGATCCGCGACTTCGCCCGCTCGTCGCTGAACTACGGCCTCTCGCGCAACTACCCGGTCTACCTCTCCACCAAGAACACGATCCTCAAGGCCTACGACGGCCGCTTCAAGGACATCTTCGAGGAGATCTTCGAGACCGAGTTCAAGGAGCGCTTCGACGCCGCGGGCCTCACCTACGAGCACCGCCTCATCGACGACATGGTCGCCTCGGCCATGAAGTGGGAGGGCGGCTACGTCTGGGCCTGCAAGAACTACGACGGCGACGTCCAGTCCGACACCGTCGCGCAGGGCTTCGGCTCGCTGGGCCTGATGACCTCCGTGCTCTCCACGCCCGACGGCAGCGTCGTCGAGGCGGAGGCGGCGCACGGCACCGTCACGCGCCACTACCGCCAGCACCAGGCCGGCAAGCCCACCTCGACGAACCCGATCGCCTCGATCTACGCCTGGACGCGCGGCCTCGCGCACCGCGGCAAGCTCGACGGCAACCAGGAGCTCATCGACTTCTCGCTCACCCTGGAGGACGTGGTCATCAAGACGGTCGAGTCCGGGAAGATGACGAAGGACCTCGCCCTGCTCGTCGGCCCCGAGCAGGGCTGGCAGACGACCGAGGAGTTCCTCGCGACCCTCGATGAGAACCTGAAGGCCCGCATGTCGGCGTGATCTCCGGCTTCAGCAGACGCGTCCGGCCCGCACGATCCACGGATCCTGCGGGCCGGAGGCGTATCCGGGCCCGGTGAGACGCGCCCTTGCCGAGCGCCTCAGAGCGCCCGGGCGAGCTCCTCCATCGCGTGGAGCGGATCGGGCCCCGACGGCATCAGCACGACGCTCGACGCACCGGCCTCGTGCAGCAGGCCGATGCGGCGACGAGCGTCCTCGGGGGTGCCCACGACGGCCAGTTGGTCGACCCAGGCGTCGGGCAGGTCGCGGACGAAGGCGGCGCGGTCGGCGCTCTCGGCCCGCAGGCGGGCGAAGTCCTCCGCGAAGGGGAGCGGCTCGATGTGCGGCGCCCAGTCCGGCTCGCCGATCCACTCGAGTCCCAGCCGGACCGCGTCGCGCGCGGCGGCCGCGTCGTCGTCCACGGCGGCCACGTTGTAGGCGACGATCCGTCCGGTGCCGCCGAGGTGGCCGCGGGCCGCCGCGAGGTACTCCGGAGTGACGGGCTCGGCCAGGACGACCCCGTCGGCGATCCGGCCCGCGAGCGCCAGCGACTTCGGTCCGCGGACGCCGGCCAGCAGCGGCGGCACGACGGCGGGCGGCGACTCCAGGACGAGGCCGTCCACGTGCACGTAGCGGCCGGAGCGGTCGGTGCGCTCGCCGGAGAGCAGCGAGCGGATCGCGTCGAACTGCTCCTCGAGCAGGGTGAGCGGGCTGCGCGGCCAGACGCCGAGGCCGCGCAGCCAGTGCGGCATCCCGTGCCCGATGCCGGCGTGGACGCGGCCGGGGAACAGCTCGGCGAGAGTGCCGAGCTCCATCGCGGTGAAGGCCGCCGTGCGCACGGCGGCGGGCAGGATGCCGATGCCGACGACGATCCGCTCGGTGGCGGCGAGCACCGCGCCGGCCTGGGCGATGCCGCCGCGGAAGCCGAGGTCCTCGACCACCCAGAGCTCGTCGAAGCCGAGCTCCTCGGCGCGGCGGGCGTAGACGAGCACCTCGGAGGCGGGGAGATCGCGGGGGAGCAGGACGCCGACAGCGGTGTCGGAGGAGGAGGCGCGCATCCGGCCAGCGTAGGGCGTGCGGACACGCGGAGGGCCCGCCCGCACGATCGCGGACGGGCCCTCGCTCGTCGTCCTACTCGGCGGCCGCCTCGCCGATCCGCACCTGCTCGGGGCGGGTGGTCGAGACGACCTCGATGCGGCGGGGACGCGCCTTCTCGCTGACCGGGATGGTCACCGAGAGCACGCCGTTGTCGCAGGACGCGGCGATGCGCTCGGTGTCGACGCCCCGGCCGAGGCTCAGCTGGCGGACGAAGGTCGCCGACTGGCGCTCCCGGGTGATCCAGGTGACGTCGTCGCCGCCCGCGACGGTGCGCTGGGCGCGGATGGTGAGGAGCTGCCCGTCGACGTCGACGTCGACGGACCCGGGGTCGATGCCGGGGAGGTCGGCGGTGAGGACGTAGTGGTCGCCGTCCCGGTACAGGTCGATCGGCATCCGGCGGGGCCCCTGGCCGGAGCCGAGGAGGGCGGTGGCGAGGCGGTCCAGCTCGCGGACGGGGTCGTAGGTGACAGCCATGAGATCACTCCATTCAGTCGTGCAACGAAGAGTTCCAAGAGTTGAGCCGACCCGGCTCAATGCGAATAAATTAGCACTCGCGGAGGGAGAGTGCCAACGGATCGGCCCCTTTCGGCGTCAACTTCGTTACCCGTTCGTAACAAAGCTGGGCAATCGAGTTCGTAGGGTCGTTTCTGTGTGGAAACCGATCCGGTTCCCAGCGAATGTGAGTAAGGACATCGATTGCCGATCCACCTGTCCCACCGACCACCCGTCCGCCGCGCTGAGAGGCGCATCCTCGCGGGCCTCGCCGTCCTCGGAGTCGCCGCGACCGCGGCCTTCGCCACCACCGGCGCCAGTGCCGCCCCTCTCGCCGGCAGTGCCTCGCTCGTCGGCGGGCTCTCCGTCGGCCAGAGCTTCGACGACGGCGACTACGTCGTCACCCTCGTCGAGCCCTCCGCGGCCACCTACCAGGGCAGCGATGCCCGTTTCGCCCGCACCGCGCCCGTCGACGGTGCGCAGCTGCAGGCCGCCTCGGCTCCGGTGGAGGACTACTCCGCCCACCTCGAGCAGCGCCAGGAGGACGTCGCCTCCGCGGTCGACGCCGCCATCGGCTACCACTACACCGTCGCCCTCAACGGCTTCTCCGCGACCCTCTCGGGCGAGCAGGCGGGCGAGCTCGCGAGCCGCCGCGACGTCGCGCAGGTCCGCAAGGTCGAGGACCTGAAGGTCGACCGCGCCGCGCAGGCCTCGCCGCTCGCCGCGGCCGCCGCCGGCACCCCGGTGCCCGACACCGGACAGCAGCGCTCCACCGACTTCCTCGGCCTCGAGGGCGAGAACGGCGTCTGGCAGAAGCTGGGCGGCATCGACAAGGCGGGCGAGGGCGTCGTCGTCGGCGTCATCGACTCCGGCATCGCGCCCGAGAACCCCTCCTTCGAGGGCGCGCCCCTGGCGACCTCGCCCGGAGCGGCCCCCTACACGGACGGCACCACCACCTCCTTCGTGAAGTCGGACGGCGGCACCTTCGTCGGGTCCTGCTCGCCGGGGCTCCCCGCCTCCGAGCAGTGGGACGGCGACGAGTGCAACCAGAAGCTCATCGGCGCACGCTGGTTCCTCGCGGACGAGGAGGTCGGCTCGACGGACAACCCCGAGTACCGCTCCCCGCGCGACGCCGACGGACACGGCTCGCACACCGCGAGCACGGCAGCCGGCAACAACGGCGTCGAGGCGAGCGTCGACGGCTACGACTACGGGAAGATCTCCGGAGTCGCCCCGGCCGCCAAGGTCGCCGCGTACAAGGTCTGCTGGAACGGACCCGACGAGGGCACCGACGACGACGACTTCTGCTCCGGAGCGGGCATCCTCGCGGCCATCGACGCCGCGACCAAGGACGGCGTCGACGTCATCAACTTCTCGATCGGCGGCGGCTCGGCCACCTCGACCCTGACCGCGATCGACGAGGCGTTCCTCAACGCCGCCGCCGCGGGCGTCTTCGTCGCGGCCTCGGCCGGCAACTCGGGTGCGGGCGCCTCCACGCTCGACCACGCGTCGCCCTGGTACACCACGGTCGCCGCGTCCTCCATCCCGACCTACACCGCGACCGCCGCTCTCGGCGACGGCCAGAAGTTCGTCGGAGGATCCATCTCGGTCCACGAGGACGTCACCGGACCGCTGGTGAACAGCGCCGACGTCGTCCGCTCGGGCGCCGAGAACCCCGCCATCTGCGAGACCGGCACCCTCGACCCCGACAAGGTGAAGGGCACGATCGTCGCCTGCACCGCGGGCGTCACCGCGCGCGTCTCCAAGTCGGCCGAGGTCGAGCGGGCCGGCGGCATCGGCATGCTGCTGCTCAACCCGACCCCGAATGCCCTGCACGTCGACGACCACTCGGTCCCGAGCATCCAGATCGACTCGCAGGCCTACCAGGCGATCACGACCTACGCCGGTACCGCCGGTGCGACCGTGACCCTCTCCGAGGGCAACTCGTCCGGAGCCTCCATCCCCGTCCCGCAGGTCGCCGGCTTCTCGTCGCGCGGACCCGCTGAGGCGGACGGCGCCGACGTGCTGAAGCCCGACCTCACGGCGCCCGGCGTAGCGATCCTCGCCGACAGCTTCAACGCCGAGGGCGACGACCCCGCCTTCGCGTTCGAGTCCGGCACCTCGATGTCGTCGCCGCACGTGGCGGGCCTCGGCGCGCTGATCCTCGGCGCGACCCCGAAGGCCTCGCCGTCCGCGGTGAAGTCGGCCATGATGACCTCCGCCTACGACAGCGTCGACCAGTCGGGCGCCGCGTCCGAGGACGTCTTCGCCCAGGGCGCCGGACACGTCGACCCGGCCGCGTTCCTCGACCCCGGACTGCTCTACCAGAGCGGCACGGAGGACTGGATCGCGTTCCTCAAGGGTGCGGGCTACGTCTTCACCTCGAACCCGGTGATCGACCCGATCGCCGCGATCGACCCGTCCGACCTCAACCAGGCCTCGATCGCGATCGGCGCCCTCGCGGGCACGCAGACCGTGACCCGCACGGTCACCTCGACCGGCGCGGGCACCTACACCGCCTCGGTCGACGGCCTCGCCGGGATCGACACCGTCGTCTCGCCCTCGACCCTCTCCTTCACGGGTGCGGGCCAGACGGCGGAGTACACGGTCTCCTTCACCACCGGCTCGGCGGCGCTCAACCAGTTCGCCACCGGCTACCTGACCTGGGCGAGCGCGGAGCACGACGTCCGCAGCCCGATCGCGGTGCGCCCCGTCCTGCTGGACGCGCCCTACGAGGTCTCCGGCACCGGCTCGACCGGCACCGGCACGGTGACGGTCACGCCCGGCATCACCGGCGCGCTGCCGCTCACCGCGAGCGGTCTCGCCGAGGGCGTCCTCGCCGAGGACGCCACTGCCGCTGACGGCCACTCGGCGACGCTCCCCACGGGGAAGTCGCTGACGACCACCGTCGTGGTGCCGGAGGGCGCCGAGTTCGCCCGCTTCGATCTCGACTCGCTCGACGACGCGGCCGACCTCGACCTCACCGTCACCAGCGAGAGCACCGACAAGGTCTTCACCTCGGCGACCGGCTCGGCCGACGAGCGCGTCGACATCGCCGACCCCGCTCCGGGCGAGTACACGGTCCAGGCCGATGTCTACTCGACCGCTCCGGGATCCTCGACCGTCACGTTCGACTTCCGCAGCTTCGTCATCACTCCGGAGAACGGTCTCGGCTCGCTGAGCACCGACCCCGCCGTGGTCGACGCCGTGCAGGGCGAGCCGATCGCGTACGCGGTCTCCTGGTCGAACCTGGCGGGCCCGGCCCGCTACCTCGGCCGTGTCGCCTACACCGATTCGGGACTCGCGACGCTCGTGAGCGTCGACGTCACCGAGGCGGTCACCCCCACCCCGACGCCGACCGCGACTCCGGAGCCCACGGGCACCCCGGAGCCGACCGCGACGCCGACGGCCGGCCCCACCGCCGGACCGGGGGAGCCCACCTCCACGCCGACCGCCGGACCGGGCGCGCCCGGCCACGGCGCCGGCGGCCTCCCGTCGACGGGCTTCGACGGCGGTCTCCTCGGAGCCGCCGCCCTCGCCCTCCTCGGTGCAGGTGCTGTGATCACCGGCCTCCGACGCCGCGCCCTGGCGCAGCGTGAGGCGGGCGCCGCGGAGTAGTCCTCCGCGACCGCCGCGAACGGCCGTCCCCCTGCTCCTCCAGGAGCGGCGGGGGCGGCCGTTCGCCGTTCCCGGGCCGGGGAGGCGGAGACGGGGCGGCTCGTGGTGCGTGCCGGGAGCAGGACCGGCCGGGCTGCGTGGGGAACGGCTCGAGAGGGAAGGCGGGAGGGGGTCGGGGGAGAGAGCGGCGATCAGGCGGGGCGGAGCACCTTCGACTGCGGGCCCGGCGGCGCGATCGGCCCTGGATCCCGCTGCGGTAGCGCATCGACGGCGGCGCATCGACGGGAGAGCGCAGTGGCGACAAGCGGCTGCGAGCCTGGACGACGCGTTCGGTTCCGCTCCGGGGCCGCGGCGAGCGCATGGGGACAGTGGTGCCCGCTCGGGGACAGCGGTGCCCGCTCGGGGACAGCGGTGCCCGCTCGGGGACAGCGGTGCCCGCTCGGGGACAGCGGTGCACGGCTCCGGGCGAGCGCCCCTCGGCCTGAGCGGCCGCCGTCAGGATCAGAGGGAGCGGCGTCCCGCGATGACGCCGGAGACGACGGCGAGGACGCCGAAGACGATCGCGACGACCGGCTGGCCGAGGTCCAGCCACGCCAGCGCGGCGGCGCCCATCACGAGCAGCTCGATCAGCGAGCGGCCGTAGACGTCGATCGCGAGGACCGCGCGCGGCGAGAGGAAGAGCGCCCAGATCAGCGCGGCGACCACCGGAGCGCCGATGCCGAGGACGATGTTCCACGGGAGGTCCCACGACGCGAAGCCCCAGAGGGTGAAGGTCGCCAGCGCGACGAGCTCCAGGAGGAACCGGAGGATCGCGTTCGGGCCGATCCTGATGTCGGTGCCCGCGGTGTCCGCTCCTGCTCGATTCACGCCGACCATGCTAGCCGCCGGAGGTCAGCGGAAGATGATGGTGCGGGCCCCGTCGAGGAGCACCCGGTCCTCCGCGAACCACTTGACCGCCTGCGTGAGCGTACGGCTCTCCTCGTCCTGCCCGATCGCCACGAGCTGGGCGACCGAGTGCGAGTGGTCCACGCGCACCACGTTCTGCTCGATGATCGGCCCCTCGTCGAGGTCGCTGGTGACGAAGTGCGCGGTCGCCCCGATCAGCTTGACGCCGCGGGCGTGCGCCTGCTTGTAGGGGTTCGCGCCCTTGAAGCCCGGCAGGAACGAGTGGTGGATGTTGATGGCGCGGCCGGCCAGTCGCGCGCAGAGCTCGGGGGAGAGGATCTGCATGTAGCGCGCCAGGACCACGAGCTCGACGTCGTGCTCCTCGACGACCTCCAGCACGCGCTCCTCGAACCCGCGCTTCGACTCCGGCGAGACCACGGGTCGCGACTCGAAGGGCACGCCGTAGAACTCGGCGAGGTCGCGAAGGCTGCCGTGATTGGACAGGATCATCGGGATGTCCACCGCGAGCTGCCCGGCGCGCTGGCGGAAGAGCAGGTCGTTGACGCAGTGCGCGGCGGTGGAGGCGAGGACGAGGGTGCGCAGCGGCCGGCCGACGACGTCGAGGCGCCAGGTCATCCCGTAGTGCTCCGTGATCGGCAGCAGGGCGGCGGCGAACTCCTCGCGGCTGATGGGCGACTCCACCTGCAGGCGCATGAAGAAGCGGCCGGTGTCGGCGCTCGAGAACTGCTGGCTCTCGGTGATGTTGCCGCGGGCCTGGACGACGGCACCGGACACGGCGTGCACGATGCCCGGCTGGTCGGGGCAGGCGAAGGTCAGGGTCCAGTGGTTTCCCGCGGGCCGGGCGCCGGACCACGCGGCGTCGCTGCCCGTCGGACGGGTGCTCACGGGGGCGGGCCGGGGAGTCGCGGACGCGGCGGGTTCGGGCTGCATCCGCCCAGGATAACGGTGGGGCACGGGGCGGTCCGCGCGCCTCAGCCCGCATCGACGGACACGGCGGCGACGGGTCCCGTCCGCCCGTCCGGGGAGGAGTAGCGGACGCCGATCGTGTGCCTCCCGGGACCGACCTCCAGGGTCGCGGCGAGGACGGGGGCTCCGGGAGCGAGGGACCGCACCTGCTCGCCGTCGACCAGGAGGTCGAGGCCGTCCGCGTCGGGGTCGGCGAGCACGAGCACGCCGACCGCGCCCCCGCTCGACGCGGCCCGGGCGAGGAGCACCGGAGCGCGCAGGTCGACCGTCTCGGGGGCGCTGACTCCTGCGGCGGTGCGCGCCAGCACCGTGGTCGTGCCCGCGGGGAGGGGGAGCGCCGGCGCGGTCCAGGAGCCGTCGGCGTTGGCGGTGGCGGAGCCCACGCGGCGTCCGTCGGAGGCGTCCTCGAGGAGCACCGCGGCGCCGGGCGCGGCGGTGCCCCGGGCATCGGGCAGCAGCCGGCCGTCGGTGTCGAGCGCGAGGGTCGGTGCGGCCGGAGCGGGAGGTGCGGCCGGAGTGGGGGTCGTGACCGGCGCGGGAGTCGAGACCGGAGCGGAGGTGCTCGGCGCCCCTGTAGGGACCGGCGCCGGAGTGCTCGGTGCGTGCGTCGCTGCCGGAGCCGGAGTGTCCGGTGGGGGAGTCACGGTCGGAACAGGAACAGGAACAGGAACCGTGACCGGAGTGCTGGGTGCGGGGGTCGGGACCGGAACGGAGGGCAGGCCCGGGCCGTTGCCGATCGGGCCCGGCGCGGAGCTCCCGGTCGTGGTCCCCGGCGGCCCGGAGGGGGCCGGAGCCTCGGTGACGGCAGGGGAGGGCGCCGGTGCGGGGCTGCCGGTCACGGCAGGGCGGGACGGGGCGGGCTCGGCGGCAGGAGTCGGGGAGGCGGTCGCCTCGATCCCTCTCGACGCCGGTGCGCCGACGGGATCGTGGGACGGCTCCTGTTGCGGCGGGCGTCCCGTCCTCCCGGGGGTCGCGCGCGTCGCTCCGGCATCGTCCGACGCGGCCCGTCCGGCCACGGCCGGCACCGTGCTCCTCGGAGCGGCGCCGGAACCCCTGGACCGCCCCGCCGGATCGCCGTCCGCTGCACTCGTCCGGTCCGCGGCCTCCGGGTCCGTCTCCGGTCGGTCGGCGCTCGCCGTCGCTCCTCCGCTCGACGCCGGCGCAGCCGCCTCGGCCGTTGCGCGCTCGTCCACCCGCGCGGAGGCGTCCTCCGCCGCCACGAGCGCGCCGCCCCCGTTCCCGGACAGCAGCACCACCGCGCCGACGACTCCCGCGACCGCGAGTGCCGCCGCAGCGGACGCGGCGACGACTACTCCTGTTCCGCTGCCCGCTCTCGACGCTCGGACCGCTCTCGACGCTCGAACCGCGCTCGACGCCCGGACCGCGCTCGGCAGCGGACCGGAGGCCGCGCCAGAGCCCCCGCCCGCCGCCCAGGCTGCCGCACCGCTCACGCCGGCCGAGAGCGGCAGCAGCACCGACGCGAGGCGGCGCGCAGTGCTCTCGGCCTCCGCCAGCGCCTCCCGGCAGGAGAGGCACCCGTCCAGGTGCCGGTCGATGCGGTGCCTGTCCCGGACGGGGGCTCGTCCTCGCGCGTACGTCCCCGCCCGCTCGAGCACCCACTCGCACTCGCCCGTCGCCGAGGCGTCCGCCACGTGCTCCCGGATCCACGCGGAGCGCAGCCCCTCCCGCGCCCGCACCCCGAGCGCTGCGACCGCGTTGGGCCGCAGGCCCATCAGCGGTGCGGCGGCGGCGGGGGACAGGCCCTCCACCTCCGTGTACCAGAGCACCTCCTGCCAGCGCGGCGGCAGCGCCCGGAACGCGCGCGCGCCCAGGTCGCGCTCGAGGGCGGCGAGGGCGTGCGCCTCGGGATCGGGGCCGGCAGAGGGGAGGGCGCGGTCGGCCTCGTCGAACGGCCGCTCGTGCCGGTCCCGCCGGGCCCAGGATCCCGCGACGTTGCGGACGGTGGTGAAGAAGTAGGGGCGGAAGGCGCCCTCGGGTCCGCCGCCGCGCTCGATCGCCCGCAGGACGCGGAGGAACGCCTCCGAGACCAGGTCGTCGGGGTCGGAGCTGCTCGCCCACGCCCGGGCCACGGTGCGCCCGGCCGAGGAGTGGCGGCGCCAGAGCTCGGAGACCGCGTCGGTGCGGCCCTCCCGGACCAGCGCGACGAGCTCCTCGTCGCTGCGGCCGTCGATGCGCTCGGAGCGGCGTCGAGGACCCACGGCGACGCCCTCCCTCCCGGTCCCGCGCCGGGACCGCCCGAGGGATCGTCGCACGATCGCGCGTGCCCGCCCCCGACTGGCGCGACTCCCGCGCCACCCGGCCCGCTTGCTAGAGTGAGCCCGCCGCGACTGGCGTTCGGATGGGTGACCATCAGGGAGCGGCACCTCCTCCGGGGCAGCGCCCCGGACACTTTTCCCGCCGCACGCCTGGGCTGGAACGGATACCGTAGATCGGGTCGCCCGAACGAGCCGTGTCGCGCCGCAGCGACCTGCCGGGCCCCTTCCGTTTCCCAGCCAAGGAGCGTCCGTGTCCTCTTCCCCCGCCAGCCCCGGCGTCGCCGCCTCGTTCGACCAGCCCGTGTCGGTGGTCGACCCCGAGATCGCCGCCGTGCTCCAGCAGGAGCTCGACCGCCAGCGCGGCTACCTCGAGATGATCGCGAGCGAGAACTTCGTGCCGCGCGCGATCCTCGAGTCGCAGGGCTCCGTCCTGACCAACAAGTACGCCGAGGGCTACCCCGGACGCCGCTACTACGGCGGCTGCGAGTACGTCGACATCGCCGAGCAGCTCGCGATCGACCGCGCCAAGGCCCTCTTCGGCGCCGAGTTCGCCAATGTCCAGCCGCACTCCGGAGCCTCCGCCAACGCCGCGGCGCTCGCCGCGCTCGTGCAGCCCGGAGACACCATCCTCGGCCTCGAGCTCGCGCACGGCGGCCACCTGACCCACGGCATGAAGCTGAACTTCTCGGGCAAGCTCTACAACGCGACCGCGTACGGCGTCGACCCGCAGACCTTCCGCATCGACATGGACGCGGTCCGCGAGAAGGCCCTCGAGGTCCGTCCGCAGGTGCTCATCGCCGGCTGGTCCGCCTACCCCCGTCAGCTCGACTTCGAGGCGTTCCGCGCCATCGCCGACGAGGTCGGCGCGAAGCTCTGGGTCGACATGGCCCACTTCGCAGGCCTCGTGGCGGCGGGGCTGCACCCGTCGCCGGTGCCCTACGCCGACGTCGTGACGACCACCGTCCACAAGACGCTGGCCGGCCCGCGCTCGGGGCTCATCCTCGCGAAGCAGGAGTACGCCAAGAAGCTGAACTCGGCCGTCTTCCCCGGCCAGCAGGGCGGCCCGCTCATGCACGTGATCGCCGCGAAGGCGACCGCGTTCAAGCTCGCCGGCGAGCCCGAGTTCGCCGACCGCCAGGCACGCACCATCCGCGGCGCGCAGATCCTCGCCGAGCGCCTCACGGCGGCCGACTCGAAGGCCGAGGGCATCGACGTCCTGACCGGCGGCACGGACGTCCACCTCGTCCTCGCCGACCTGCGCGACTCGCCGCTGGACGGCAAGCAGGCCGAGGACCGCCTCCACGAGGTCGGCATCACGGTCAACCGCAACGCCGTGCCGTTCGACCCCCGCCCGCCGATGGTCACCTCGGGCCTGCGCATCGGCACGCCGGCGCTCGCGACCCGCGGCTTCGGCGACACGGAGTTCACCGAGGTCGCCGACGTCATCGCCGAGGCGCTCAAGCCCTCGGCCGACCTCGAGGCGCTGCGCGGCCGTGTCGCCCGCCTCACCGACGACTTCCCGCTCTACCCCGGGCTGTAGTCGATCCGCTGCACCACCCGCGCGGCGGAGGCCGGGGCACCGTCCCCCTCCGCCGCGCAACGACCGAGGAGCCCGAGATGACGGCACAGGTACTCGACGGCGTCGCGACGGCGACGGCGGTCAAGACGGAGATCGCGGAGCGGGTCGCCGCTCTGCGCGAGCGGGGCGTCGTGCCCGGGCTCGGAACGCTGCTGGTGGGGGACGATCCCGCCTCCCGCTCGTACGTCGCGGGCAAGCACCGCGACTGCGCGGAGGTCGGGATCGAGTCGATCCGCGTGGACCTCCCCGCGACCGCGTCGGCGGACGACATCCGCGCCGCCATCCGGCAGCTCAACGACTCGGAGGCCGTGACCGGGTACATCATCCAGCTCCCGCTGCCGAAGGGCATCGACGAGAACGCGATGCTCGAGCTCATGGATCCGGACAAGGACGCCGACGGCCTGCACCCCACCAACCTCGGCCGCCTGGTTCTCGGCGTCGAGGGCGAGCTGGACAGCCCGCTGCCCTGCACGCCGAACGGGATCGTCGAGATGCTGCAGCGCCACGGCATCCCGACCTCGGGCCGGCATGTCGTCGTCGTGGGCCGCGGGCTCACCGTCGGCCGTCCGCTCGGGCTCCTGCTCACGCGGAAGGGCCTCGACGCCACCGTGACCCTCACCCACTCCCGCACGGCCGATCTCGCCGCGGAGGTGCGCCGCGCCGACATCGTGGTGGCCGCCGTGGGCGTGCCCGGGCTCATCCGCGCCGACTGGGTGAAGCCCGGCGCCGCCGTGCTCGACGTGGGCATCACGCGGGTCGAGAACCCGGAGACGGGCCGCGCGAAGCTGACCGGCGACGTCGCACCGGAGGCGGCGGAGGTCGCGGGCTGGCTGTCGCCCGTGCCCGGCGGAGTCGGCCCGATGACGCGCGCGATGCTCATCCACAACGTGGTGACGGCGGCCGAGCGCGCCCTGCGCTGACCGGTCCCGCGCCACAGGACCCGCGCCGGACCGCGCTCGGGGGCGACGTCCAGTCGCCTGCCGGTAGCGTGGCCCGGCGCTCTCGCGTCCCCCACCCCGTCGGACACGTCCTCGGAGCGCGCCCCGCCCCACGAGGAGAACCCATGCTCACCGTCACCGCCTACGCCGCCCCCTCCGCGACCGAGCCGCTCGTCCCCACCACCATCGAGCGCCGCGACGTCGGACCGCACGACGTGCTCATCGAGATCGCCTACTCCGGCATCTGCCACTCCGACATCCACACCGTCCGCGGCGACTGGGGACCGGTGGCGTACCCGCTGACCGTCGGCCACGAGATCGTCGGCGTCGTCGCCGAGGTCGGCTCCGAGGTCACCAAGCACTCCGTCGGCGACCGCGTCGGCGTCGGCTGCATGGTGAACTCCTGCCGCGAGTGCGAGAACTGCCTCGCGGGCGAGGAGCAGTACTGCCTGAAGGGCAACACCGGCACCTACGCCTCCGTCGACCGCGACGGCACCATCACCCAGGGCGGCTACTCCACGCACGTCGTCGTCGTCGAGGACTTCGTGCTCCGCGTGCCGGAGTCGATCCCCTACGAGGCCGCCGCTCCGCTGCTGTGCGCGGGCATCACGACCTACTCGCCGCTCTCGCACTGGGAGGCGGGCCCCGGCAAGCGCGTGGCCGTCGTCGGCCTCGGCGGGCTCGGCCACATGGCCGTCAAGTTCGCGCACGCGATGGGCGCCGAGGTCACCGTGCTCTCGCAGACCCTCAGCAAGAAGGAGGACGGCCTCCGCCTGGGCGCCGACCACTACTACGCGACGCGCGACGAGGCGACCTTCACCGATCTCGCGAACACCTTCGACCTGATCGTCAACACGGTCAGCGCGCCCCTCGACCTCGACGCCTACCTGGGGCTCCTGCGCCGCAACGGCACGATGGTGAACGTGGGCGCTCCGGCCGAGGCGCTGCCGCTGCACGTCTTCACGCTCTTCGGCGCCCGTCGCTCCTTCGCGGGCTCGGGCATCGGCGGCATCCGCGAGACCCAGGAGATGCTCGACTTCTGCGCCGAGAAGGGCATCGCGAGCGAGGTCGAGGTCGTCTCGGCGTCGCAGATCAACGAGGCCTACGAGCGCGTCCTCGCCTCGGACGTCCGCTACCGCTTCGTGATCGACGCCTCCACGTTCGAGAAGTGAGGGCGGCCGGGGCGCTAGCCTCGGCGGCATGAGCGAACGGAGCCACCCGGCCGTCGACCGCGTCCTCGCCGACCTCGACCGGCACGGCGTGCACCCGACCGTGCGCTGGCTCGATTCGGCCGCGTCGACGGCGGCACTGGCGGCCGAGGCGCTGGGCGTCGACGTCGGCCAGATCGCCAACTCGCTCGTGTTCCTGATCGACGGTGCGCCGCTGCTGGTCCTGACCAGCGGCGGCCACCGCGTCGACACCGCCTGGCTGGGCGTGCAGCTGGGCGGATCGATCACCCGGGCGCCGGCCGCGGAGGTGAAGTCCGCGACGGGCCAGACGATCGGCGGGATCGCGCCGGTGGGCCATCCCGCGCCGCTGCGCACCGTGGTCGACACGGCCCTCGCCGCCTACGACGTGGTCTGGGCTGCGGCCGGGCACGCGCACACCGTCTACCCGACGAGCTTCGCCGAGCTGGTTCGGGTCACCGGGGGAGAAGGGCGCGCCGTCGTTCCGCCGGATCCGGCGCCGTAGCGGCTGGACGAGGAACGCCCCCTGCGACGCGAGGTCGCAGGGGGCGTCGACGGAAGCAGAGGTCAGAGCACCCGACCCGCGCCGTCGGCGGCCGTGACCAGGAAGAGCTCCGGAGTCGTGAAGCCCTTCTCGGCGAAGGCGGCGAGGACCGCGGCGCGGACCTCCTCCTCCTTCTCCACCGGGGTGAGGGCGATCGCGGAGCCGCCGAAGCCGCCGCCGGTCATCCGGGCGCCGATCGCTCCGGCGCCGCGCGCCGCCTCGACGGCGGTGTCGAGCTCGGGCACCGAGATCTCGAAGTCGTCGCGGAGGGAGACGTGGCCGGCGTCGAGCAGATCGCCGATCGCCCGGGGACCGTGCTCGCGCAGGGTGCGGACGGTCTCGAGCACGCGGACGTCCTCGGTCACGACGTGCTTCACGCGCCGGTAGGTGACGTCGTCGAGGAGCTCCTGGGCGCGCGGCAGGTCGTCGACCGTCAGCTCGCGGAGCGACGGCACGCCGAGGGTCGCGGCGCCGAGCTCGCAGGAGGCGCGCCGCTCGGCGTAGCCGCCGGTGGCGTGCGCGTGCTCGACGCGCGTGTCGACGACGAGCAGGACGAGGCCGGCCTCCTCGAAGCCGAGGGGGACGACCTCGGTGTCGAGGCTGCGGCAGTCCAGGAACACCGCGGCGTCGCGCTTCCCGAAGAGGGAGGCGGACTCGTCCATGATCCCGGTGGGGGCGCCGACCGCGACGTTCTCGGCGCGACGGCCGACGCGGGCCATCGTCGCGCGGTCGAAGCCGAGGTCCCAGAGCTCGTCGAGGGCGACGGCCATCGCGCACATCAGCGCCGCCGAGCTCGAGAGCCCCGCGCCGACCGGCACGTCGGAGTCGACGTACGCGTCGAAGCCCGAGCGGGAGCCCAGGTCGACGCCGTACTCGGTGAGCGCCCAGACCACGCCGAGCGGGTAGGCCGACCAGCCGGTCACGGCGCCGGGGCCGAGCTCGTCGAGAGCGACCTCGACCACCTCGGGGGAGAAGGCGCTGCTGATCCGGATCAGGCGGTCCTCCCTCGGAGCGACGGCCATCGCCGTGGCGCGGTCGATCGCGAAGGGGAAGACGAAGCCGTCGTTGTAGTCGGTGTGCTCGCCGATCAGGTTCACGCGGCCGGGGCCGGCCCAGACGCCCGCGGCGGGGCGGCCGAAGGTGCGCTCGAAGGCGGCGGCCGCGCTCTCGGCGACGGCGGTCAGGGATGCGGGAGCGGCGGTCATCGGTTCTCCTCGGCGATGTCGGCGGCGGTGGTGGCGGGAGTGGCGGCGCCGCCGGGAAGCGAGTCGTCGCTGTGCGCGGCGACCGGCAGCGCCGCGTCGGGGCGCTGTGCGATCCCGGCCTCGAGCACGGCCGCTTCGGCCCGCTCGATCGCCGCGCGCAGGGCCGCGGCGCTCGTCTCGGGGGCGATGTCGCCGATCCAGGCGCCCATCGCGGCCTCGCTCCCCGCGAGGTACTTGAGCTTCGTCTCGGCGCGGCGGGGCGAGGTGATCTGGAGCATCAGGCGCACCTCGTCGCGGCGCTCGTGCACCGGGGCCTGGTGCCAGGCGGCGATGTAGGGCGTCGGGGTGTCGTAGAGGGCGTCGATGCCGCGGAGCAGGCGCTGGTACATCACAGCCAGCTCGTCGCGCTCCTCCGGGGTCGTCGCCGCCAGGTCCGGGACGTGGCGGTGCGGCAGGAGGTGCACCTCGACGGGCCAGCGCGCGGCGAACGGCACGAACGCGGTGAAGTGCTCGCCGCGGAGTAGGACGCGCTCGCCGGCCTGCTCGAAGGCGAGGACGTCGGCGAACATCGACGGCCCGTAGCTGTCGAGCGAGGCGAGCAGGCGGGTCGTGCGCGGCGTGACGTAGGGGTAGGAGTAGATCTGCCCGTGGGGATGGTGCAGCGTGACGCCGATCGCCTCGCCGCGGTTCTCGAACGGGAAGACCTGCTGCACGCCGGGAAGGGCCGAGAGGGCGCCCACGCGGTCGGCCCAGGCCTCGACCACGGTCCGGGCTCGGGAGGCGCTGAGCGTGGCGAACGAGCCCTCGTGCTCGGGGCTGAAGCAGACGACCTCGCAGCGGCCGACGCTGGTCAGCGTCCGGCCGAGCCCGAGAGTGCGCAGGTCCTCCAGGGAGGCGGGCGCGTCCGCGTCCTCGAGGAGCGGGCCGAAGGAGGGGGAGCGGTTCTCGAAGACGGCGACGTCGTAGCGGCTGGGCACCTCCGACGGGTTCGTCGGCGACGCCGGGGCGAGCGGATCGAGCTCGGCCGGCGGCAGGAACACGCGGTTCTGGCGCGACGCGGCGATGGAGACCCACTCGCCGGTCAGCACGTCCTGGCGCATCCGCGCGGTGGCAGGGCGGGGGTCGAGGTGGCGGGCGTCGGCGGCGCGCTCCGGGGGGAGGGTCGTGTCGGCGTCGTCGAAGTAGAGGAGCTCGCGGCCGTCGGCCAGCGTGTGCGGGCGCTTGACGACGCCGGCGGAGAGTGTGATCGCTTCGTTCATGGCAGGAGTCAGACTAGGGCCGCACCTTCGAAAAGGAAAGCTCGTTTTCCCTTTGACAAGTCCACCGGCCCGCGGGCACGATGGGCGGATGAGGACGGACGGCGAGCAGGAGTCCACGTCGGCGATCGAGCGCCGGCTGCGGCTGCGTCTGGCCGCCGAGAGCTCGGGCTTCGTCGGGGTCGCCCCGATGGCCGACATGCTCGGGGTCTCGGTCGTCACGGTCCGCTCCGATCTCGCCCTGCTCGCGAGCGAGGGCGTCCTCCAGCGGGTGCGCGGAGGGGCGATCCCGGCGCCGAGGCCCACCGGTGAGCGCTCGCTCGAGGAGGGCCTGAGCGCCGCCTCCGACGAGAAGGCCGCGATCGGCGAGGAGGCCGCCGCCTCCGTCTCCTCCGGGCAGAGCATCGTGCTCGACGTGGGCACCACCCCGCTCGCCATCGCGCACGCGCTCGTGGCGCGGGAGGAGCTGCGCGACGTCACGGTGATCACGAACGGCCTCTCCACGGCGCTGGCGCTCGAGCCGGCCATCCCGCGCTTCACGGTCGTCGTCACCGGGGGCACTCTGCGGCCGCTGCAGCACTCGCTGGTCGAGCCGCTCGCGTCCGAGCTGCTCGAGCGGATCCGCGCCGACATCGCCTTCATCGGCTGCACCGGCGTGCACCCCGATGCCGGCGTCACCAACGTCAACCTCCCGGAGGCGACCCTGAAGCGCCGGATGCTGCAGGCGGCGACCCGCCGGGTCGTGGTCGCGGACTCCTCGAAGCTCGGAGTGGTCGACCTCGGCCGGGTCGCCGCTCCCGACGAGTTCGACCGTCTGCTCACGGGGGCGGGCGCCGCCGACGGACTCATCGCCGCTCTGGAGGAGGCGGGGCTCGCGGTCACCCGCTGCCGGACGCTCGGCGAGCGCGTCAGTCCGTAGGATCGAGGAATGGCCGACTTCACCCCCGCCCCCGCCACCGGGCGCCAGTTCTCGCTCGACCTCACCGCCGAGGGACGCACCCTGCACGCCGTCGTGACGGAGGTGGCCGCAGCGCTGCGCCACCTCTCGGTCGACGGAGTGGAGATCACCGCCTCCTACCCGGAGAGCACCGTCCCGCCGTTCGGCTCGGGCATCGTCCTGATGCCCTGGCCCAACCGCGTCAAGGACGGGCGCTGGCACCACCGCGGCGAGACGCTCCAGCTCGCGATCACCGAGCCGAAGTACCACAACGCCATCCACGGCCTCCTGGTGAGCACCCCGTACCGCCTCGTCGACCAGGGCCCGTCCTTCGTCGAGCTGGCCGCGCCGGTCGTGCCGCAGGCGGGCTACCCGTTCCACCTCGAGACCTCGGTCCGCTACGAGCTGCAGGCCGACGGGCTGAAGGTCGTCCACCGCGTCGTCAACGTCGGAGCCGACGAGGCGCCCGTCGCCATCGGCACGCACCCCTTCCTCGCCATCGGCGACGTCCCGACCGACGAGCTCGAGATCACCGTCGACGCGGCGGTGCACATCGAGGTCGACGAGCGCCTCAACCCCACCGTGCAGAACCCGGTCGAGGGCACCGAGTGGGACCTCCGCTCCGGCCGCCGCATCGGCGACCTCGAGCTCGACGACGCCTGGGCCGACGTCCGGATGGTCGACGGCGAGAGCGTGCACGGCCTCCGCGCCGCGGACGGCCGCCGCGTGCTCCTCTGGGCCGACGCCTCGCACAACTTCATCCAGGTCTTCATCACCCGGATCTTCCCCGACGGCGACGACGTGAAGACCGCGATCGCCGTGGAGCCGATGACCGCTCCCGCCGAGGCGTTCAACAGCGGGCAGGGCCTGCGCTGGCTCGAGCCGGGCGAGGAGTGGACCGTCGCGTGGGGCATCCGCCACGAGGGGTTCCCCACCGCGTCATGACCACCCTCGCGGCGGTCGGGCGCGACGACGAGGCCAAGCGCGTCGCTCTCGTCCGGATGAAGCGGCTCGCCACGGGCCTGCTCGTGGTGATGGCCGTCGTCTTCGCCGTGTCGTTCGCCCTGCAGGAGCGCTACCCGTGGCTGCAGTGGGTCCGGGCCGCGAGCGAGGGCGGGATGGTCGGCGCGCTCGCCGACTGGTTCGCCGTGACCGCGCTGTTCCGGCGGCCGCTGGGCCTGCCGATCCCGCACACCGCGATCATCCCGACCAAGAAGGACGAGATCGGCGCGAGCCTCGCGCAGTTCGTCGAGGAGAACTTCCTCCGCGGCGCCATCGTGCGCGAGAAGCTCGACTCCTTCGGGATCGCCCGGCGGGCGGGGCTGTGGCTCGCCGAGCCGGAGAACGCGCACCGGGTCGGCGGCGAGAGCGCCGCGGCCGTCCGCTCGGCGATCGCCCTGCTGGACGACTCCGACGTGCAGCGCGTGATCGAGGCGCTGGCACGGCGCCACCTCCTCGACCCGCAGTGGGGCCCGCCGCTGGGCTCGCTGGTGGGAAGCGTGGTCGAGGCCGGCCACCACCGGCGCCTCGTGGACACGCTGGTGGAGCAGGCGGAGGCGTGGCTGACCGCGAACCCGCAGAGCTTCACCCGCATGGTCAGCGGCCGCCTGCCGAGCTGGCTGCCCTCCGCGGTCAGCCGAGCGGTGGACGAGCGGCTGTACCGCGAGGCGCTCGTCTTCGTCGCCGCGGTGCGCGAGGACCAGGTTCACCCGTTCCGGATCGCGATCGACGGCTACCTCGCCACGCTGGCGCAGGATCTGGGCACAGACCCCGACCTGATCGCCCGGGTCGAGGAGATCAAGAACCGCGCCTTCGACAGCCCGCGCGTCCGCGAGCTCGCCGGGGACGCCTGGGAGGCGACGAAGGCCTCCCTCCTCGGCGCGATGGACGACCCGTCGAGCCCCCTCCGCGGCAGCATCGAGTCGATCGTGGTCGATCTGGGCCGCCGGCTCTCGACCGACGCCGGTCTCGCGGCGACCGTCGACTCCTGGATCGGATCGGTCGCGGCCAACCTGGTCGACCGCTACCGCACCGACATCGCCAGCATCATCGGCGACACCATCCACCGCTGGGACCCGCGCGAGACGTCCGAGAAGCTCGAGCTGCAGGTCGGGAAGGACCTCCAGTTCATCCGGATCAACGGCACCGTCGTGGGCTCCCTGGCCGGGCTGGTCATCTTCACCGTCGCGCACGCGCTGCTCGGCTCGTGAAGCGGGGCGCCCGGGCCCGCTCCGCAAGCCCTCGTCGGCGTCGGTGGTCGGGCGTACGGTCGCACCATGAGCGATGACAACACCACCGATCCCGATGTCAAGACCGAGGGCGACGTCCTCGGCGCCCGTGCCGACGACGGCAGCGACACCAGCGCCAGCAAGGACCCGTCCGACTGGGTCACCGGCGACGAGCCGATGACCGGCCCGCAGCGCAGCTACCTCGACACCCTCGCGCGCGAGGCGGGCGAGACCCTGCCCGCCGACCTCACCAAGGCCCAGGCCTCCGAGCACATCGACCGCCTGCAGTCCTCCACGGGCCGTGGCGACGGCAGCAACGGGCACGACTGATCCCGCCGGGGCGCCCCGGGGCTGAGCATCAGTCCCCGTCGGCGCCCCCGTCCGGGGCGCGCACACCGCGCCCCGGCGTCCCTAGGGTTCCGTCATGGCGATCTCCCGCACCACGCGCAACGCCCTCGACCTCATCGACGCGATCCGGATCCCCGGCCGCATCGATCCCCGTCTGGCCCGGCAGGTGACCCTGTCCCTCCGCCAGCTCCTCGAATCCGGAGCCTTCGGCCCGAGCGAGCGGCTCCTCCGCCGCCGCGCGAGGAGGCTCCGCTCCCGCACCCGCGAAGCGGCCGCGTTCCGGCAGACGCGCTCGGCCGGCTGCACCGTCCAGCCCTGAGTCCGCTGAACGGAGCCGCTCCGCTGTGACCGGCGACGGGACAGACACCGTTCGCGCGGTCGTCTAGAGTTCCTGGCATCCGGTCCGCCGGATGCCCGCCGCAGTCTCCCGGCCGGTCGACAACGGAGTCGTCCCGGTGCGGGTCATCCCCCCGTTCGCGCGTCGAACGCCCCGCTGGTTCCAGCACCCCGCTCCCTCCTCGAGAAGGGACTCCCGCGATGACGACTCGCGTCTCGCACACCGCGACGACCGTCCGCCTCGTCCGCTGGTACCGGATCGACTCCGACTGGCTCTCGGAGGTCGTCACCGGCCGCCTGCTCGAGCACCAGGACGGCCGCTGGCGCCTGCTCGTCGGCGAGAAGGTCCGCGACTACCCGGACGAGGTGTGGTCGCTCTGCCACGAGTGACGCCGTCGCGGAGCACCGCGGCCCGGACGAGCCGTCAGAGGTAGAGGTAGTACGTCTTCGCGCAGTCCATCGAGCAGAACGGGTCACGGCGGCGGGCCGGCCGGAAGCGGCACGCCTCGCACAGCCGAGGCCGGCGCAGGAGGACGCGGAGGACGGTCAGCACCTCTGCACGGTAGTGCGGCGACGTGGCTGCGCCCTGGCACTGTCCGGAAAGCGCGACCAGGCGGTCGTGTGGTGGGCCCCGTCGGGCTCGAACCGACGACCCGCGGATTAAAAGTCCGCTGCTCTGCCAACTGAGCTAGAGGCCCGCGCGCTCCAGGGTAGCGGGCCGTCGACGCCCCCGGAGCAGGTGCGGCCCGGAGCAGGTGCGGCCCGGAGCGCGGACGATCCCGGAGCGGACCGCGTCCTCCGCGCGGGCATACCCGCCCAGCCGCGGGCGTTACCCTCCTCGAACCCCCTACGGAGCGCGAGCGCGAGAGCGTCCGCGCGCACGACCGCGGAAGGCGGCCCCATGACAGACGGCTTCCACAAGCCGACCAAGTTCCCCTCCCACGTCTTCGAGGCGTTCCAGGGAGGAGAGGACCCGGCGCAGATCAGCCGCGTCGCCCACGAGACCGCGATCGCGCTGCTGAGCCGTGTCCGGAACGACCCCGACCCGGTGGTCATCGACCGCCTGGTCGAGTACACCGACCACAACGGCATCGACGCGCTGGCCGAGCTCTGGGCGCGCTCCAGCGCGGCGAGCCTGCCGGGCGCCCTCTGGCGGATCTACCTGCTGCGGCTGGTCATCCGGCAGGACCCGGAGAGCACGAGCTTCCTCTACCAGCGCGGAGTCGAGCTGTCCGCCACGATCGACCCGGTGGTCGCCGGAGCCAGCACTCCCACGGGGCCGGCCGAGATCACCGAGCTGGCCGACCGGATCCTCCGCGGCGTCTTCGACGGCGACTTCGCGGTGGCACTGGACCGCGCCGCGGCGTTCTGCCGCGTGAGCGCCTCCGGAGCCGTCTCGGTCGCCGACGACGTGGAGCCGGTGAACCCCGCCCGGGCGAGCGAGCTGACCACCCGCGCCCTGCGCCTCTCGACCACCGCGGCCGAGCTCGTGAGCTGCGCGCGGCTGTGGCGGAGCGACTCCTTGGAGTGACGCGCAACCCGCGTTCACCCACTGCGAACGCCGCTCGCCGCCACCGCGGAGGCCTTTGGTAGACTGGCGGAAGCCGGATCGCAGTAACCCCGGGCTCCACTTATAGCCGCTTCGAGCGGCCTCGCGCCGAGAGGCGTTCCTGCGGTCCGGCCCCTTCTCTGCTCGCATCGCCGCCACGGTGCGCGAGGCGAGGGCCCAGGAGGAGTCGATCCTCGCCCGAGTCCCCACAGACAGGCGCCAGCGGAATGAAGAACAGCAGAGCTCTCCGGATCGGCGCGCGCGTCTGGGCGGGGGCGGGGCTGCTGGTCGTCGCCGCCCTCTACCTCCTCGCCGCCCCGAGCGTCGACGACGCGGAGGGCGCCCAGTTCGCCGCGGGGGTCTCGCTCTCGCAGGGCACGGTGATGCGCGTCCTCGCGGTCCTCGACGTGCTCGCCGGGCTCTGGGTCCTCATCCGCCCGCGCAGCTATCCGGGCATCACCGCTGCGGCGGTGGCCGTGATCTCGCTCTGGCTGGCCCCCCGGCTGGGCGACCCCGCGCTCGTGCCGATCGGCACGTTGGCGCTGGATGTCCGATTCGTGACGCATCCGATCGAGGTGTCGGTCGTCGTTGCAGGCCTGGCCGTGACAGCCTTCTGGATGACGCGGAATCTTTCAGCCCGGGCGCGGGCGAGGCGGGGCTGATGACGGACGACACCACAGCGGAGGCGGCTGTCCTCCTCGAGCGCATCGCCGGGGGAGAGCAGGCCGCGTTCGCCGCGCTCTACGACCAGATGGCCGGCCGGGTCCTCGGCCTGATCATCCGCGTCCTCGTCGACCGCTCCCAGTCCGAGGAGGTAGCCCAGGAGGTCTTCCTCGAGATCTGGCAAACCGCTGGGCGTTTCGCTCCGAATAAAGGAAGCGCGACGACCTGGATCCTCACGATGGCACACCGCAGGGCCATCGACAGGGTCCGCGCGGCTCAAGCCGGCCGTGATCGGGACATGCGCATCGGAATCCGAGACCTCGGACGCGACTACGACCAGGTCTCCGAGCAGGCGGAGGTGTCCCTCGAGCACGAGAAGGTCGCGGCCGCCATGGGCCGCCTGACGGAACTGCAGCGGCAGGCGCTGCAGCTCGCTTACTACGGCGGATACTCGCACAGCGAGATCGCGGGGATCCTGCAGTGCCCCGTGGGAACCGTCAAGACGCGCCTGCGTGACGGAATGATCAGACTTCGAGAAGAGATGGGGGTGGCCCTGTGAACGATGTGCGACTCCCCGACGGGATGGACGATCCGCGCGATCTCGCGGCGGGTCACGCACTGGGCATCCTGACGCCCGAGGAGCAGGAGCGCTACGAGCGCTTCCTCTCCGAGCACCCGGAGGCGCGCGGCGAGGCCGACGCGTTCGCCGAGGTGGCGGAGGCGCTGGTCGCCGACGCACCCGCCGTGGAGCCCTCGCCGGGCTTCAAGGCCGACCTGATGGCGCTCATCGCCACCACTCCGCAGCTGCCGCTGGAGGAGCCCGACGAGGACCACGAGGCGCCCGCCGCGCCCCGTCTGGTCCCCGTCGCCTCCGAGGGCGAGCGGAGCGGTCCGACGGCTCGCCGGGACGGTGGCGGCAGCGCCGCGAACCGCGCCCGGAGCCGCTGGTTTGCCCGCCCCGCGGTCTACCTCTCGGCGGCCGCGGCCGCCGCGGTGATCGTGGTCGGCGGAGTGACCCTTCCGCCGCTGCTCTCGTCCGGCCCCGGCCAGACGCAGCAGCAGACGGCTCTGGAGCAGATCCGCAGCGCCCCCGACGCGCAGGAGACGACCGGCACGGTCGCCACCGGCGAGCAGGCGACGCTGGTCTGGTCGAGCTCGCTCGGCCGCTCCGCCCTCGTGGTGGACGACCTGGCGCCGCTGCCGGAGGACAAGACCTACGAGCTCTGGTACATCGGCTCGTCCGGTCCGGTCGCCGCAGGGACGTTCGATGGGGGAGAGGGCAGCACCGTGGCCCCGCTCGAGGGGAGCCTGACCGAGGGCGGAGTCGTCGCCGTGACGGTCGAGGACGCCGGCGGCTCGCCGACTCCGACCACCGATCCGATACTGGCGATCGACATCGCCTGACGGCCCGAGCACGAGAAGAGCCGCACTCCCCTCACGGAGTGCGGCTCTTCTCGTTCCCGGAGGGCACGCGGTGGAACGAGAGCGAGCCGCGACCCCGGAGGGACGCGGCTCGCTCTCGCCTGCGGCGGATCAGCCGAAGCGGCCCGAGACGTAGTCCTCGGTCGCCTGGACGGACGGGCGCGAGAACATCGTCGCGGTGTCGTCGTACTCGATGAGCTTGCCCGGCTTGCCGGTGCCCGCGATGTTGAAGAACGCGGTGCGGTCCGAGACGCGCGAGGCCTGCTGCATGTTGTGGGTCACGATGACGATCGTGTAGTCGTTCTTGAGCTCCTCGATGAGGTCCTCGATCGCGAGGGTCGAGATCGGGTCGAGGGCCGAGCAGGGCTCGTCCATCAGGAGGACGTCGGGGGAGACGGCGATCGCGCGGGCGATGCACAGACGCTGCTGCTGGCCGCCGGAGAGACCGGAGCCCGGCTTGTCGAGGCGGTCCTTCACCTCGTTCCAGAGGTTCGCGCCCTGGAGCGAGCGCTCGACGAGCGCGTCCGCGTCCGACTTCGAGATGCGGCGGTTGTTGAGCTTCACGCCGGCCAGCACGTTGTCCCGGATGGACATCGTCGGGAACGGGTTGGGGCGCTGGAAGACCATGCCCACCTGCCGACGGACCTGCACCGGATCGACGCCCGGGCCGTACAGGTTGTTGCCGTCGATCAGGACCTCGCCCTCGACGTGCGCGCCGGGGATGACCTCGTGCATGCGGTTGAGCGTGCGGAGGAAGGTCGACTTGCCGCAGCCGGACGGGCCGATGAAGGCGGTGACCGTGCGGGGCTCGATGGCGAGCGAGACGCCCTCCACCGCGAGGAACTGGCTGTAGTAGACGTTGAGGTCGTTGACCTCGATGCGCTTGGACATTGCTTCCTTCGGGGATTCCGGCCGGAGCCGAGTGGTGGGTGTCAGCGGCCGAGCTTGGGGGCGAAGATCTTCGCGATCAGGCGGGCGACCAGGTTCAGCGCCATGACGATCAGGATGAGGGCCAGCGCGCCGGTCCAGGCCCGGTTGAGGAACGCCTCGGCGTCGGGGCCCTGGTTCGCGTACTGCGTGTAGACGAAGACCGGGAGGGTCATCATCCGCTCGCTGAAGAGGTCGTAGTTCATCGACGCGGTGAAGCCGGCGACGATGAGCAGCGGGGCGGTCTCGCCGATGACGCGGGCGATCGCGAGGGTGATGCCCGTCGTGATGCCGGCGATGGAGGTCGGCAGCACGATCTTGACGATGGTCAGCCACTTCGGCACGCCGAGGGCGTAGGACGCCTCGCGCAGCTCGTTCGGGACCAGCTTCAGCATCTCCTCCGACGAGCGGACGACCACGGGGATCATCAGCACGGCGAGGGCGATCGAGCCGGCGAAGCCCATCCGGACGCCGGGGCCGAGGAGCAGCGCGAAGAGCGCGTAGGCGAACAGGCCCGCGACGATGGAGGGGATGCCCGTCATCACGTCGACGAAGAAGGTGATCGCCCGGGCGAGGTGGCCGCGGCCGTACTCGACGAGGTAGATCGAGGTGAGCAGGCCGATCGGCACCGAGATCAGCGCGGCCATGGCCGTGATCTCGAGCGTGCCGATGATCGCGTGGAGGGCGCCGCCGCCCGCGTCGATGACGTTGCGCATCGACGAGGAGAAGAAGAGCGGATCGAACCGCGCGACTCCGTTGGAGACGACCGTGTAGAGCAGGGAGATCAGCGGGAGCAGCGCGATGATGAACGCGGTCGCGACCAGCGAGGTCACGAGGCGGTCGACAGCCTTGCGGCCGCCCTCGACCAGGCGCGAGACCACGTAGATGGCGACGTCGAAGAGGACGGTGCCCCAGAAGATCGCGCCGACGAGGCTGAAGTCATTCATCATGCCGGCCGCCTGGAGGATCAGGAAGACGGCGGCGAACACGACCCAGCTGCCGACGAGCAGCATCCAGGGGGTGCCCTTGGGCAGCTTGCCCGCCTGCAGCGAGAAGGGCATCGACGAGGTGGCGGCGGACATCAGTTGGCTCCCGAGAAGGCCTTGCGGCGGTTGACGATGAACCGCGCGACCGAGTTCACGACGAGGGTGATGACGAAGAGGATGAGGCCCGAGGCGACGAGGACGTTGACGCCGACTCCGCTCGCCTCCGGGAACTGCAGCGCGATGTTCGCGGCGATGGTGTTCGAGTTCTGCGAGGTGAGCAGGAGGAAGGAGACGACCGTCGCAGGCGAGAGCACCATCGCGACGGCGAGCGTCTCGCCGAGGGCCCGGCCGAGGCCGAGCATGGCGGCCGAGACGATGCCCGGGGCGCCGAAGGGCAGGACGGCCATGCGGATCATCTCCCAGCGGGTCGCGCCGAGCGCGAGCGCCGCCTCCTCGTGCAGGCGCGGGGCCTGGAGGAAGATCTCGCGGCAGACCGCGGTGATGATCGGGATGACCATGACGGCCAGCACCACCGAGGCGGTGAGGATCGTCTTGCCGGTGCCCGACGCCTGGCCGCCGAAGAGCGGGAACCAGCCGATGTTCACGTTGAGGAAGAGGTAGAAGGGCTGCACCATCGGCGCCAGCACGGTCGCGCCCCAGAGGCCGAAGACCACCGAGGGGACGGCGGCGAGGAGGTCGACCACGTAGCCGAGGGCCATCGCGATGCGGCGCGGCGCGTAGTGCGAGATGAAGAGGGCGATCGCGATCGAGAGCGGCAGGGCGATCACCAGGGCGATCACCGCTGACCAGACCGTGCCGAACACCAGGGGGCCGACGTAGGCCCAGAAGCTCGTCGCGTCGCCGGGGAGGCTGCCGGCCGGCGCGGTGAACGCGGGGATCGACTGCGCGATGAGGAAGATCGCGACGGCGGCGAGGACGAGGAGGATGAGGGAGCCGGCGGCGACGGTCGAGATCGAGAAGACCCGATCTCCGACACGCACCTTCGCCTTCGGGCGGACGACGGTCTCAGTTGCCATTCCAGGGGACTCTCTTCAGACGAGGGGGTTCGGCGGGGCGCACAGGGAGATGCTAGGGCTCGGAGGGGCGTCCGGTGGGTCGAGCCCGGCACAGGCGGGGCCCGTCCCGCGGATCGTGCTGCGAGACGGGCCCTGCCGGTGGGACTACTTGATCGACTCGATCGCGGTGGCGACGGTCGAGGCGAGCTCGGAGCTCAGGGGAGCGGAGCCGGCCTGAGCGGCGGCGGCCTCCTGGCCATCCTCGCTCGCGACGTAGGAGGCGAAGGACTTGACGACCTCGCCCTTGTCGGCGTCCGCGTACTCCTGGCACACGATGAGGTAGCTGACCAGGACCATCGGCCAGGCGTCCGCCTCGGTGCCGGTGCGGTCGATCTTGATCGCGAGGTCGTTGTCCTCGCGGCCGTCGGCGATGGGCGAGGCGGCGACGACCGCCGCGGCTCCGTCGGCCGAGATGGTCGAGAACGCGTCGCCGACCTTCAGCTGGGCCATGTCCATGCCCTGGGCGCCGGACTCGTCGGCGTAGCCGATCGTGTTGGTGCCGTTCTTGACCGCGTCGACGACACCCGAGGTGCCCTTGGCGCCGTCACCGCTCTGGTACGGGAAGGTCTGCGCGGCGGGAGCGTCCCAGACGTCGCTCGCGGTGGCCGCGAGATAGTCGGTGAAGTTCTGCGTGGTGCCCGAGTCGTCCGAGCGGTGCACGGAGGTGATGTTCGCCGACGGGAGGGTCGCGTCGGGGTTCAGGGCCTTGATCTCCGGGGCGTCCCAGGAGGTGATGGTGCCCTTGAAGATGCCAGCGATGGTGGCCGCGTCGAGCTTGAGCTCGTCGACGCCCTCCACGTTGAAGATGACCGCGATCGGCGAGATGTAGACCGGGAGGTCGATCGCCTTGGTGTCGGGGGCGCAGGCGGCGAAGGTGCCCGCGAGCTCCTCGTCCTTGAGCGCGGAGTCGGAGCCGGCGTAGTCGGCGGCGCCGTCGATGAAGTTGGTGCGGCCGGCGCCGGAGCCCTGCGGGTCGTAGTTGACCGTGACCTCGGGGTTCGCGGTCTGGAACGCGGCGGCCCAGGTGGTCTGCGCGGTGCCCTGAGCGGACGAGCCGATCCCGGTGATGGTGCCGGAGAGCGTGGAGGTGGTGGCGGAGCCGGAGCTGCCGCCTGCGGCCGGTGCCTCGTTGGCAGCGCAGGAGGTCAGCGTGATCGCTGCGACGGCGGCGACGACGGCCGCCTGGCCGAGACGCGAGAATCTCACAAGTATCCCTTTCGGGTAGGAAAGCGTGGAAAACAGAACAGGGCCTGGTGCAGCCCGCGAGCGAGAGTACGGAGGGGTCGTGTCCTGGCACCGACCGCTCGGTGAACGCGCGGTGAACGGGTCCGCCTCGGGGATTGCGGAGCGACGGGGCGGCGGGGAAGGCGCGGTGCGTCGGGCGCGTCCCGGCGGCGCGACCGGCCCGGTCCGGAGGGACCCGTCGAGCCGGCCGCGCAGCGCCCGGGCGGGTCAGGCCAGCGGCGTGTGCGTCTCGATCGCGACGATGCCGGAGCCGGGGTGACCGGTGGAGAGGTGCACCACGGCGAAGCCGCCGGTCGGGAGCGCTGCCGCCTCGTCGAGGTAGGCGCCGAGAGGGGTCGCCGTGGCGAGGGCGATCTCGCGCAGGATCTCGGGGATCACCGGTCGGTGGCTGCAGAGGACGGCGGTGCGGCGGGCGCGGACCCGCTTGCCGACGAGGGCGCGGACGTCGGCGGTGCCCTGCTCGTGCGCCTCCTGGCTGAGGTCGTCGCGCAGCTTGACCGGCTTCCTGACCAGACCGGACAGCGGGGCGATGGTCGACCGGCAGCGCTTGGCGGTGCTCGAGACGAGGCGGCGCGGGCGCCAGGCGGCCACGGCCTGAGCGGCGGCAGCGGCCTCGACCCGGCCGCGCCCGGTGAGGCGGCGGGTGGAGTCGCGGCCGTCCCAGGAGGAGGCGGGCACCGCCTTCGCGTGCCGCAGGACCACGATCGCGAAGGTCTCGAGCGCACCGCGTGCGGCTATCCGGGCGAACTCGTCGACGATCGTCACGTCGTGCGGATAGGTCAGGTAGCTCCGGGCCCGCTTGAGCGTCACCCACTCGAGCGCCTCGACCTCGTCGTTCGGGAGGAAGTCGGACGCCAGGACGGCCTTCTCGGTCACCTGCGCCGCCCAGTAGTAGACGGCCTTCGGGCGCCCACTCGGCAGCGTGTACTCGGTGCACCCCAGCGGCACCCCGAGCGCCACCGAGAGCCCGGTCTCCTCGCGGATCTCGCGCACCGCGGTCTCCGGGAGGGACTCGCCCGCGTCGACCTTGCCCTTGGGCAGGCTGACGTCCCGGCGGTGCGGCCGGTGGATCACGAGGATGTGCGGGCGGCCCTCGATGATCCGCCAGCACACCGCTCCTGCTGCGTAGACGGTGCCCGTCACGGGCGTCAGCGGCTGGAGGCCCGGTTGGCGGACCGTGTCGCCGCGCGCTTGCGATGGGTGATGTGCTGCATCAGCTGGTTCTGCAGGTCGGCGAGCGGAGCGCCCTCCTCATCGAGGTGGTGCCGCGTCCAGTCGCCGTCCGGGCCGAGCCACCAGGAGGCGGTCCGCTCGTCCATCGCCCGCTCGAACATGTCGTCGATCTCGCTGAGGTGCGCCGGCTCGACGATCCGCACCAGAGCCTCGACGCGGCGGTCGAGGTTGCGGTGCATCATGTCGGCGCTGCCGATGAAGACGTCCGGCTCGCCGCCGTTGACGAAGCTGAAGATGCGGGAGTGCTCGAGGTAGCGGCCGAGGATCGAGCGCACGCGGATGGTCTCGGAGAGCCCCTCCTGGCCGGGCTTCAGCCCGCAGATGCCGCGCACCCACACGTCGACCGGCACGCCGGCCTGGCTGGCGCGGTAGAGCGCGTCGATCACGGACTCGTCGACGATCGAGTTGACCTTGATCCGGATGCCCGAGGGGCGCCCCGCGCGGGCGTTCTCGGTCTCGGCGGCGATCCGCTTGAGCAGGCCCTTCCGCAGGTGGCGCGGCGCGACCAGCAGGCGCTTGAACTTCTTCTCGATCGCGTAGCCCGAGAGCTCGTTGAACAGACGCGTGAGGTCCTTGCCGACCTCGGGGTCGGCCGTCAGGAGTCCGAGGTCCTCGTAGATGCGCGAGGTCTTCGGGTTGTAGTTGCCGGTGCCGATGTGGGAGTAGTGGCGGAGCACTCCGCCCTTCTCCTGGCGGATGACGAGCGCGAGCTTGCAGTGGGTCTTCAGCCCGACGAGCCCGTAGACCACGTGCACGCCCGCCTTCTCGAGCTTGCGCGCCCACGAGATGTTCGCCTGCTCGTCGAAGCGCGCCTTGATCTCGACCAGGGCGAGCACCTGCTTGCCCGACTCGGCCGCGTCGATGAGCGCCTCGACGATGGGGGAGTCGCCCGAGGTGCGGTAGAGCGTCTGCTTGATCGCGAGCACGTCCGGATCGGCCGCCGCCTGCTCGAGGAACGACTGCACGCTCGTCGCGAAGGACTCGTAGGGGTGGTGAAGGAGCACGTCGCCGCGGGAGACGGCCTTGAAGACGTCCTGCCGCTGGTTGGGCTCGCTGGGCGAGAGCTGCACCGCCGTCGTCGGGACGTGATTGGGGTACTTCAGGTCCGGGCGGTCGATCTTCTGCAGGCTGAAGAGCCCGCTGAGGTCGAGCGGGGCCGGGAGCTTGTAGACCTCCTGCGTCGTGATGTCGAGCTCGCGGACCAGCAGGCCCAGCGTCTCGTCGTCCATGTCGTCGGTGACCTCGAGGCGGATGGGCGGGCCGAACCGGCGGCGCAGCAGCTCCTTCTCGAGGGCCTTGATCAGGTTCTCGGTCTCGTCCTCGTCGACCTCGACGTCCTCGTTGCGCGTCACCCGGAACACGTGGTGGTCGAGGATCTCCATGCCGGGGAACAGGTCGTCCAGCTGGTTGGCGATCAGGTCCTCGAGCGAGATGAACCGCATCGGCTCGCCCGGCGCCGCGACGCCGGCGATCCGCACGAAGCGGGGGAGCATCTGCGGCACCTTGAGGCGCGCGAACTCGACCTTCTGCGTCTTCGGGTTCCGCACCCGCACCGAGAGGTTGAGCGAGAGGCCGGAGATGTAGGGGAACGGGTGCGCCGGGTCGACCGCGAGCGGCATCAGCACCGGGAACACCTGGGCCGAGAAGTAGTCGTCCAGCACGGTGCGCTCGGCGTCGCTCAGCTCGTCCCAGCGGACGAGGTCGATGCCGCCGTCGCGCAGGGCGGGCTCGACGAGCTCCTTGAACGCTCGGGAGTGGCGCTGCTGCAGCAGGTGCGCCTTCTCCGAGATGTCGGTCAGCACGTCGACCGGCACGCGCCCGATGTTCGTCGGCAGGGCGAGCCCCGTGAGGATGCGGCGCTTGAGGCCGGCGACCCGGACCATGAAGAACTCGTCGAGGTTGGACGAGAAGATCGCGAGGAAGTTCGCCCGCTCGAGCGCCGGAACCAGCGGATCCTCCGCGAGCTCGAGCACGCGCTGGTTGAACGCCAGCCAGCTCAGCTCCCGGTCGAGGTAGCGGTTGTCGGGGAGGAGCGGGTCCGAGTGCTCCTCCTCGTCGTCGAAGTCGTCGTCGAGGTCATCGCTGAGACCGTCTTCGAGAAGCAGGTTGTCGCCGTCCATGCGACCATCCTGGCACCGCGTCCGTCCGCTCCGCGCCGCCGCTCGTGAATGCCGGATGAACGGGGCCGGGGGATGCCCTGTGGAGGAGTGCCGGTTCAGCGCAGCGGCGCAGCCCGCTGCAGGTACTGCACGTCGACGGAGGCGTCCGTGAACCCGAGCGAGCGGTAGAGCGCCACCGCCGACCGGTTCTCGGCCTCGACGTAGAGGTCGGCCGTGGTGCAGCCGCGCTCGAGCATCCGCGCGAGCCCGGCGTTCAGCAGGGTGCGGCCGAGTCCCCGTCCGGCCGCCTCGGGGGCGACCCCGAGGACGTAGATCTCGCCGGTCGTCGATCCGGGCTCGATCTTGAGCCAGTCGTAGCCGAGGAGCGTGCCGTCGGCGTCGCGGAGCAGGAGGAAGTCGCCCTCGTCGAACCACGGCTCGGCGCGGCGGGCCGCCAGGTCCTCCTCCGTCATCCGCCCCTGCTCGGGGTGCGCGGCGAAGATCCGCGCGTTCAGGGCGATCCACTCGGCCGGAGCGAGGTCGCGGGCGTCCGAGAGGACGACGCCCTCGGGGACGCGGACCTCGGGGGCGGCGAGCGGCTCGAGCTCGAGGTGCAGGAGGGTGCGAACCGGTGCGAAGCCGTGGGAGGCCGCGAGGGCCCGGGCGGCGGGGTGGTCGCCGTGCGCCCAGGCGAGCAGGCCCGTCCGGCCGCTCGCGAGGACCTGCTCCAGGGTCGCGGTGCCGAAGCCGACCCCGCGCCACTCCGGATCGACGACGAACTCCAGCTCGCCCTGCCCGAGGATCGCCGCCGCCACGACCACGTCGGCGCGCAGCCCCACGAGGAGGGTGCGCGAGCCGGCCCGGGCGTCGACGAGCGTCTGGTCGCTGAAGGGGGGCTGGTGGTCGAACCAGGCGGCGCGCCCGATCAGGTGCTCGAGGCCGGCCGCCACCGCGGGATCGGCCAGGTCCTCAACGGACAGGTTGAGCGACTCGCTCATTGTCCTCTTCGTACACGTTGAAGCGGTATCCGACGTTGCGGACCGTGCCGATCAGCGACTCCAGGTCGCCGAGCTTCGCGCGGAGGCGCCGCACGTGCACGTCGACCGTGCGGGTGCCGCCGAAGTAGTCGTAGCCCCACACCTCGCTCAGCAGCTGCTCGCGGGTGAAGACGCGCGAGGGGTGCGTGGCGAAGAAGCGGAGGAGCTCGAACTCCTTGAAGGTGAGGTCGAGCGGGCGCCCGTGCACCTTGGCGGAGTAGCTGGCCTCGTCGATCACGACGCCCGACGCCTGGATGCGCGAGGTCGACTGCTCCTGCGCCAGTCGGCCGATCACCAGGCGGATGCGGGCGTCGACCTCGGCGGGGCCGGCCGAGTCGAGGATGACGTCGTTGACGCCCCAGTCGGCCGAGACGGCCGTGAGCCCGCCCTCCGTGAGAATCAGGATGAGGGGGACGTTGATGCCCGTGGTCGTGAGGATCTTGCAGAGCGACTTGGCGCTGGCGAGGTCCTGCCGCGCGTCGACCAGGATCAGATCGCAGCTCGGGGCGTTCACGAGCTGGGCGGGCTCCGCGGGGATCTGCCGGGTCCGGTGGCTGAGGAGCCCCAGTGCGGGGAGCACCTCGGCGCCTCCCGCCGAGGTCAGTATCAACAACTGCGCCACGGATCCTCCAGAACTGGTCTGCCCGCAATACTAGCGGCGGGCCGGGAGGGGCGTCCGCCTGGGGCACAATTGTCGGATGGGCAGGGATCGGGTGGGCATCGGAGTCGTCTGGGCGCTCGCACTCGCGGGCTCCGTGCTGACGCTGGCGATCGCCGCTCCGGAGTCCCGGCAGCTCTGGCTCGCGCTGACGTTCGGCGGCTGCCTGCTCGCGACCTTCGCGGTGCAGCTCGCCGTGGCCCGCGCCGAGGGGTACCTCCTCCGCGCGATGACGAGCATCGTCGGAGCGATGGCCGTGGTCGCGGTCGCGAGCGGGATCGCCCTCCTCCTCCCCGCCTGAGCAGTCGCGCCCTCCCGTCCCGAGCGCCCGGATCCGCACCGCCTGAGCGGTCGCGTCCGCCCCGCCCCTGCGTCGGAGGCGGCGGGTAGGATGAGCGCATGCTTCTCGCCCTGGAACTCTTCTACCTCGGTCTGCTCGGGCTCGCCTCCCTCGCCATCGCGTGGGTCTCCGGCGTGGTCGTCTACAAGCTCTACCGCGGCCAGCGCTAGCCGCCGCCGGAGCCCGAGTGATCTCGCTTCCGTCGGGCCTGCCGCCCGAGCTCGTCCCCCTGTCCTGGCTGCTCGGCGTCTGGGAGGGCTCGGGCGTCATCGACTACACGATCGGCGACGACTCCGTCCAGGCCGAGTTCGGCCATCGCATCAGCTTCAGCTACGACGGCCTCCCGTACCTCAACTACAACTCCTACACGTGGCTGATCGAGGAGGGCGCCGAGGAGGCGCCCCGGCCGCTGGTCACCGAGACCGGCTACTGGCGCCTCAGCCGCGCTCTGACCGACTCCGACGCCGGCCCGGGAATGCTGCCCGGCCGCGGCGCACCCGCCTTCCCCGACGCGGAGTCCGTCGAGACGCTGCGCAACGCCGCCGGCGGGTTCGACATCGAGGTCTCGCTCGTGCACCCGGACGGGGTCAGCGAGCTCTACCTCGGCCAGGTCAAGGGGCCGCGGATCGACCTCGCGACCGACGCGGTGATGCGCACCGCCGCGGCGAAGGACTACGCCGCCGCCACGCGCCTCTACGGCCTGGTCGACGACCACCTGCTGTGGGCGTGGGACATCGCCGCGCTCGGCCAGGGCCTGCGGACCCACTCCTCCGGACGGCTCGCCCGTGTCGACTGACGCGCTCTCCCCGCTCCTGGCCGCCCCGGGCGCCGTCGCGACGACGAGCGCCGCCGAGCCCGGCGTCGCCGCCCACTACGGCGAGCCCTTCCGCGAGCAGCGCGCTCTCGCCGCGGGCACCGCGCTCGTCGACCTCTCCGGCCGCGGCGTCGTGACCGTCACGGGGCCGGACCGCCTCACCTGGATCGACTCGCTCACCAGCCAGGCCGTCTCGCGCCTCGCTCCCGGCGCGTCCGCCGAGACGCTCCTGCTCGACCCGACCGGCCGGATCGAGCACGTCATCCGCCTCGTCGACGACGGCGAGACCGCCTGGCTCCTGCTCGACCGCGACGAGACGGCCGGCCTGGCCGCCTGGCTCGACCGGATGCGCTTCATGCTCCGCGTCGAGGTCGCCGACCGCACCGACGACTTCGCGACCCTCGCCGCCCTCGGCGACGGGCCGGCCCTGACGCTCGCCCTGTCCCTGGCCGAGGAGCCCGTCGTCTGGAGCGACCCGTGGTCGCAGGTCCAGCCGGGCGGCTGGCAGTATGCGCTGACCACAGAGCACCCCGGGGCCTCCTGGGAGCTCCGCGAGGTCCTGGTCCCGCGAGCGGCCCTCGAGGCCCTCGCGGAGACGGCCGTCGGGGTGGGAGTGGCCCTCGCGGGAGTCGACGCCCTCGAGGCGCTGCGCATCGCCGCCTGGCGCCCGCGCCACGCGACCGAGGTCGACGAGCGGTCCATCCCGCACGAGCTCGACCTCCTCCGCTCGAGCGTGCACCTCGCCAAGGGCTGCTACCGGGGCCAGGAGACGGTGGCGAAGGTGCACAATCTCGGCCACCCGCCCCGGCGCCTGGTCCTGCTGCAGCTCGACGGCTCCGACTCGGTCCTCCCCGCCCACGGCGACGTCGTCACGGCGCTCAAGGGCGGCGAGCCGGTCGACGTCGGCACGGTCACCTCCAGCGCCTGGCACTACGAGGACGGACCGGTCGCTCTCGCGGTCGTCAAGCGGAGCGTCCCGGTGGATCTCGAGCTGACCGTGCTGGCCGGCGACTCGCGCGTGGCCGCGGCCCAGGAGGTCGTGGTCCCGCCCGGAGCCGGAGCGGAGGCGGGAGTGCCCCGCCTGCCCCGCCTCGGGGCGACGACCAGGTAGGCCACGCCGTGGTGGCCGCACGTCCCGCCGAGCGGGGCCGGGCGGCCGAGCGGCTGCGCGATCTCGTCCGGACCCCCGAGCTGAGTCCCGCGCGCGCCCTCGCCCGCGCGGGGGCGTCGCTCCCCGCCGTGCTGCAGATCGTGCTCGCGGCGACCCTCGCCTACTCCGTCGCGCACTTCCTCCTCGGGCACCCCGCGCCGGTGCTGGCGCTGACGGCCACGATCTCGAGCCTCGGCATCGCGCGCGACACCCGCCCCAAGCAGGTGGCCGAGACAGCGACGGGGATGCTCATCGGCATCACGGCCAGCGAGGTCCTGCTCCTGCTGTGGGGGAGCGGCGTCTGGCAGCTCGCCGTCGTCCTCGCGATCGTCTTCACGCTCGGCCGGGCCCTCTCGCCCTCGCCGGGGTTCGCGGTGGCCGCCGGGACCCAGGCGATGCTGGTGATGGTCCTCCCTGCGCCGGACGGAGGCGTCTTCACCCGGAGCGTCGACGGCCTGATCGGCGGGCTCGCGGCGCTGCTCTGCACGGCGATCGTGCCCCGCCCGCCGCTGCGCACAGCGCGGGCCGAGGCGCACCGGCTCCTCACCGCGCTCAGCCGGACCGTGGAGGAGCTGGCCGAGGCGCTCCGCCGGGGCGACTCCTCGGCGTCCACCGCAGCCCTCGAGCGGATCCGCGGGACGCAGCCGGTCATCGACGGCTGGACCGCGGCGCTCGACTCCGCGACCGGCGTCGCCCGGATCTCGCCGTTCGTCCGCCGGCACCGCGGCGAGCTCTCCCGCCAGGCCGTGATGCTGTCCGCGCTGGACCTCGCGACCCGCAACCTGCGCATCGTCGCGCGCCGCACCGACTTCCTCGTCCGGGACGGCGCCCCGCGGCCGGAGCTCGCCGGAGCGGTCGCCGCCCTCGGCCCGGGCATCGCGCTGCTCGGCCGCGCGGTCGCCGATCCGTCGGTGCTCGCCCTGGCGCGTCAGGACCTCGTGCTGCTCGCGACCACGCTCGACCCCCAGCGGCTGATCCCGGAGGCGCGCCTCGCCGAGAAGACGGTGCTCGTCCTGCTCCGCCCGCTCGTCGTCGACCTGCTCACGGCGACCGGCGCCGCTCCCGCCGAGGCGCGGGCCGCCCTGCCCCCGCTCGCCTAGGGCTCAGGAGGTCCGGTGCTCAGGTCCGGTGCTCAGGCCCGGTGCTCAGGCCCGGCGCTCAGGAGGAGGGGGCGACCGCCTCCCACGCGACCGTCACCTCGCCCAGGCGCCAGCGCCGCGGCCCGCCGAGGACCGGCCACTCCGGCCGGAGGTCCCGGACCGCCGCGATCCAGCGCTGACCCGGACCGTAGACGGCGAGAGGGGCGTTCAGCGTCCACGCCCGCTCGAGGGAGGAGAGGAAGGCGTGCACGCCCTCGCCGGGCACGTTGCGGTGGATGAGGGCCTTCGGCAGGCGCTCGGCCGCCGTCATCGGCGAGGGGATCGCCGCGAGCCGGAGCGAGAGGGTCAGCGAGCGCGGGCCCTCCCGGCCGACCTCGATCCAGGTGCAGATGCGGCCGATCTCGTCGCAGGTGCCCTCGACCAGGACGCCGTCGGGCTGCAGACGGTCCGTCATCGTCGCCCAGGCTCCCTCCACCGCGTCCTCGTCGTACTGGCGGAGCACGTTGAAGGCGCGGATGACGCCCGCCCGCCGCCCCGCGGGCAGGGGCACCTCGAAGCCGCCGCGCTCGAAGCGCACGCGCGCGTCCGCGGGGAACGGCGTGCCGCCCTCCCTCACCCGGGCGAGCTGGCGTCGAGCGGTGTCGACTCGGGCGGGCTCGATCTCGAGGCCGAGCACCTCGACGTCGGGCGCGGCCCGGACGAGCCGGCGGTGCAGCTCGAGCGTGGTGACCGCGCTCGCCCCGAAGCCGAGATCGACGACGAGCGGGGAGGCGGTGCTGCGCACTACGGGCAGCTCGGCGAGCCGGCGGTCGACCCGGCGGAGGCGGTTCGTGCCCGTCGTTCCGCGGGTGACGGCTCCGATGGGCATGCTCTCCAGCGTATCCGCGGGCGAGGGGGCCGCCTCTAAGCTGGACGCATGTCCGAGACCTACACCCTCATCCTCGTGCGCCACGGCAACAGCGAGTGGAACCAGAAGAACCTCTTCACCGGCTGGGTCGACGTGCGCCTGACCGAGCAGGGAGTCGCGGAGGCCACCCGCGCCGGCGAGCTGCTGACCGACGCGGGCCTGCACCCCGACATCGTCTACACGTCGCGCCAGACGCGCGCGATCCAGACCGCCAACATCGCCCTCGAGGTCGCCGACCGCCTGTGGATCGACGTCAAGCGCTCCTGGCGCCTCAACGAGCGCCACTACGGCGCCCTGCAGGGCAAGGACAAGGCGCAGACCCTCGCCGAGTACGGCCCCGAGCAGTTCCAGACCTGGCGCCGCTCCTTCGACGTGCCGCCGCCCCCGCTCGACGACGACGACCAGTACTCGCAGGCGCACGACGAGCGCTACGCGGACCTCGGCGACGCCCTGCCCCGCACCGAGTCGCTGAAGCTCGTGATCGAGCGGATGCTGCCCTACTGGGAGTCCGACATCAAGCCGGACCTCGCCTCGGGCAAGACCGTCATGATCACCGCGCACGGCAACTCCCTCCGCGCGCTGGTGAAGACGCTCGACGGCATCTCGGACTCGGACATCGCGGAGCTCAACATCCCGACCGGGATCCCGCTCGTCTACGAGCTGAACGAGGACTTCGAGCCCATCGGGGAGGCGCGCTACCTCGACCCGGAGGCCGCGGCCGCCGGTGCCGCCGCCGTCGCCGCCCAGGGCGCCAAGAAGTAGCACCGACCCGCACGCGCGAACGGCCCGCCCGAGTCCTCGACTCCGGCGGGCCGTTCCCGTCCGCAGCTCCGACGGGGACGGCACGGACACGTCCGGCCCGCAGGAGACGATCGTTCCTGCGGGCCGGACGGTGAGACGGGCCGGAGCCCGCGGTGTCGACTAGGAGTAGTCGCCCGAGATCAGGTACTGGACCTTCTTGGCGATCGACACGGCGTGGTCGGCGAAGCGCTCGTGGTAGCGGCTGGCGAGGGTCGCGTCGACGGTGTCGGCGGCCTGGCCCTTCCACGCCTCGCTGAGCACCTTGTCGAAGACGCTGACGTGCAGCTCGTCGATCTTGTCGTCCTCGTCGCGGATCTCCTCGGCGATGCGCGGGTCCTGCGAGCGGAGCAGGTCGGTCAGCTTGTGCGCGACGACCACGTCGAGGCGGCCCATCTCGACGAACGTCGGACGCAGGCTCTTGGGGACCACTTTGTCGGGGAAGCGGTAGCGCGAGAGCTGGGCGATGTGCTCGGCGATGTCGCCCATCCGCTCGAGCGACGCGCTGATGCGCAGCGCCGAGACGACGATCCGCAGGTCGCGGGCGACCGGGTTCTGCCGGGCGAGGATGTCGATCGCGAGCTCGTCGAGGCTGATGGCCAGCTCGTCGATGCGCGCGTCGCTCGCGATGACCTCCTCCGCGAGGGTGACGTCGGAGTGGTTGAACGCCTGGGTCGCCTTCTCGATGGCGATCTCGACGAGTCCGGAGATCTCGACGAGTCGTTCCTGGACCTCGGCCAGCTCCTGCTGGAAAACTTCGCGCATCTGTGTTCGACCCTCTCTACGGCGCGCGCGGACGACGGCGCCGGATCTGCGGCGAGCACCTCGCACGCCGCTGCGACTGCACTCCGTGGGCGCAGGCGCAGTCATGATGACCACGGCAGGTTAACGAACGGTGCCGGGCGTTTGAACAGTACTCGACCCCCGGAGGATCGACGGGCGTCCGGTAGGGGGACGCCCGGTGGATGGTTAGCCTGGGTCCGTGGATTCGGGCTTGATCGTGGTTCTGTCGCTCGTTCTCGGTGTCGCGATCGGGATCCTTCTGACGACCGTGCTCACGCTCGCCGCCCGCCAGGGCCGCATCGCGCAGGACGTGATCTCGGTCGGGCTCCCCGAGGGGATCGAGGCGATCATCGACGCCGTCGGCTCGCCCGCCTTCGTGACCGACCCGTCGCACAACGTGCTGAAGGCGTCCACCCGCGCCGTCGCGCTCGGCCTGGTCTCGCAGGACACGCTGCTCCACCCCGACCTCGCCGCCATCGTCGACCGCGTCCGCCGCTTCGGCGACGACATCGTCCAGGACCTCGAGCTCGCGACCAGCCCGCTCTCCGACGCCGCCGTGACGCTCGTCGTCCACGCGACCCGCCTGGGCTCCCGCTACGTCCTCGTCATCGCCGAGGACCACACCGAGGCGCGCCGGCTCGAGGCCGTCCGCCGGGACTTCGTCGCCAACATCTCCCACGAGCTGAAGACCCCGATCGGCGCCGTCGGCCTGCTCGCCGAGGCCCTCGACTCCGCCGCCGACGACCCCCAGCAGGTGCGCCGCTTCGCGCACCGGCTGACCCAGGAGTCGCACCGCCTCGCGAAGATCACCCGCGAGATCATCGAGCTCTCCCGCCTCCAGGCCGCCGACGTCGCCGGCTCCGCCGAGATCATCCGCGTCGACGACGTCGTCACGGCGGCGCTCGAGACCACCCACGTCATGGCGGAGTCGCACGACGTCACCCTGGTCAAGGGCGGGATGAAGAAGGCCTACGTCGTGGGGCAGGAGAAGATGCTCGTCTCGGCGCTGCACAACCTCCTCGCCAACGCCATCCAGTACTCGCCCGCCGGCTCCCGCGTGGGCATCGGCGTCCGCTCCACCGGCGGCGTCGTCGAGATCGCCGTCACCGACCAGGGCATCGGCATCCCTGAGGAGGACCTCGACCGGGTGTTCGAGCGGTTCTACCGCGTCGACCAGGCCCGCTCCCGCCACACCGGCGGCACCGGCCTCGGCCTCAGCATCGTCAAGCACGCCGTGCAGAACCACGGCGGCGACGTCCGCGTCTGGTCCAAGCCCGGCCGCGGCTCCACCTTCACCATCCGGCTCCCCGAAGCCGACCCCGCCCGGACGCCCTTCGCGGCGACCGCCCCGATAGGAGAACACGCGTGACCAGCATCCTGCTCGTCGAGGACGAGAGCGCCCTCAGCGAGCCCCTCAGCTACCTGCTCGAACGCGAGGGCTACGACGTCACCGTCGCCGAGGACGGCAACCGCGCCGTCGCCGCCTTCGACGAGGGCGACTACGACCTGATCCTCCTCGACCTCATGCTGCCCGGCATGCCCGGCACCGAGGTCTGCCGCGAGATCCGCACCCGCTCCTCCGTCCCGATCATCATGGTCACCGCCAAGGACTCCGAAGTGGACATCGTCGTCGGCCTGGAGCTCGGCGCGGACGACTACGTCACCAAGCCCTACTCCACCCGCGAACTGCTCGCCCGCATCCGCGCCGTCCTCCGACGCCGCACCGAGGAGCCCGGCGAGGAGCGGATCGTCGTCGCCGGCCCCGTCCGCATGGACATCGAACGCCACACGGTCGAAGTCGACGGCGTCGAGACCCCGATGCCCCTCAAGGAGTTCGAGCTCCTCGAGATGCTGCTCCGCAATGCGGGCCGCGTCCTCACCCGCGGCCAGCTCATCGACCGCGTCTGGGGCAGCGACTACTTCGGCGACACGAAGACCCTCGACGTCCACGTCAAGCGCATCCGCTCGAAGATCGAGAAGACGCCGAAGGAGCCGGTGCTCCTGGTTACTGTCCGCGGCCTCGGCTACCGCTTCGACGCTTGATCGCGGGCCCTGGCGGGGCGATCTGCGGCGTTGTCGTCGGTTGCGATACCGCTGGTATCGCGCCCTCCTCCGCCTTGCAGCTCACCCCGCCAGGACCCGCGATCAACCCTGTGCTGGAGGGGTGAAGTGCGGGGCCGTCGCTGCGCGACGAGCCGCGGGGTGGGGCCGTCGCTGCGCGACGAGCCGTCGATGGTGGGGCCGTCGCTTCGCGACGAGCCGGGCGGGGGCGTCGCTCAGGGCGTGGTGCTCGAGTGGTCGGCGTATCAAGACCCGCGCAGCCGGACGTCGCCCGCCTGGTGGTCGAGTAGCCGGCGGAGCGGGTGTGTCGAGACCTGCGGGGACGACGAAGGGCCGCCCGCCGGGGCGGACGGCCCTCGAGGGCGGAGGGGGCTACTCCGCGGTGGGAGCGTCGACACCGGGCTCGGCGGTCGGAGTGGGGAGCGCGGTCCGGGCGGGGTCGGCCGTCGGGGTGACGGTCGGCGTCGCGGAGGGCGCGGGGGTCAGCGTCGAGTAGGCCTCGAGGGCGTTCGTCAGGACGGGGACGAGGAGCTCCTTGCCCTGCTCCGAGCCGTACTGGAAGTAGACGGGGAGCAGGCCGCCGGGAATCGTGTCGATGTCGTCCATCTGGACGGCCTCGGTGCTGTCGGGGCGGACCTCGGTGCGGCCGGGGACGGCGTCGACGGTGTCGCTGGTGCGGCCCGCGGAGCCCTCGTACTGCACCTCGACGCTCAGCGCCTCATCGGTGGAGTTCACGAGCGTCACGATCAGAGTGCCTGCCTCGCCGTCGTCCGAGACGATCATCGCGTTGCGGATGGCGAGATCGCCGATCGTCGCGCCGACTCCGTCGCTCGGGTCGTAGATCTTGCGCGTCGCCTGCGGGGCGACGAGGTTGCAGCCGGCGGTAGCGAGGGCGACGCCGACCGCGAGAACGACGGATGCAGCGATACGCGCCTTCACAGGAACCTCCAGATCGTCGGCCCCGCTCGCCCCGGACAGGGCGACTTCACTGTGCACGAGCCGACACCAGGCTAGCGTAGCGAGCACCGCGGCTCCGCCCGTCCGGACTCCCGTCCCGCTCGGCGCGCATGGTAATCTTTCCGCCGCTGAAAGGACGTCGCATGCAGTTCGAGGTCGGAGAGACGGTCGTCTACCCCCATCACGGAGCCGCCACGATCGCCGAGGTGAAGACCCGGACGATCAAGGGCCAGGAGAAGACGTACCTGAAGCTCCGCGTCGCGCAGGGCGACCTCGTCATCGAGGTGCCCGCCGACAACGTCGACCTGGTCGGCGTCCGCGACGTCATCGGCCGCGAGGGCGTCGAGCGCGTGTTCGAGGTCCTGCGCGCCGAGGTCGTCGAGGAGCCGACCAACTGGTCGCGCCGCTACAAGGCCAACCTCGAGAAGCTCGGGTCCGGCGACGTCGTCAAGGTCTCCGAGGTCGTCCGCGACCTCACCCGCCGCGACCGCGACCGCGGCCTCTCGGCGGGGGAGAAGAGCATGCTCGCCAAGGCCCGCCAGATCCTCGTCTCCGAGCTCGCCCTGGCCGAGAAGACCGACGAGGACGCCGCCTCCGTGCTCCTCGACGAGGTCCTCGCATCCTGAACGGTCCGGCCGGCGCGCCGACCGCGGCCGTCGTCGTCGTCGCCGCCGGCAGTGGCACGAGGCTCGGCCGCGAGCGCCCCAAGGCCTACGTCGACTGCGCGGGGCGGACGATCCTCGAGCGCAGCCTGCGCACGGTGCTGCTGCTCGCGGAGCCGGTCCAGATCGTCGTCGTGGCTCCCGCCGCCCTCCTCGAGGAGACGGCCGCTCTCGCGCACGCCGCCGGCGCCCCGGACGGCTCCGTCAGCGTCGTCGCCGGAGGCGCCAGCCGCCAGGAGTCGGTCGCTCGGGGGCTCCGGGCGCTCGGCCCGGCCGTGGAGACGGTGCTCGTGCACGACGCCGCCCGCGCCCTCACGCCCGTCGACCAGTTCGAGCGGGTGATCGCGGCGGTCCGGGAGACGCGCGGTGGAGTGATCCCGGGTCTGCCGGTCACCGACACGATCAAGCGCATCCGCGCCGACGGCGGGATCCTCGGCACGGTGGACCGCTCCGAGCTCGCCGCGGTGCAGACGCCGCAGGGCTTCCCGCGCGCGCTCCTCGACGAGGCCTACGCCTCGGCGGAGGAGGACTTCACCGACGACGCGGCGCTCCTCGCCTCGCGCGGCGGCCCCTCGATCGTCGTCGCCGGCGATCCGCTCGCCTTCAAGATCACCACCCCCTGGGACCTGGCCCGCGCCGAGCAGGTGCTCGCACCGCCGCCCGTCGTCGTCGTGCCGCGCGTCGGCATCGGCACGGACGTGCACGCCTTCGACGACGCGTCGCCGCTCTGGCTCGCCGGGCTGCACTGGCCGGGGGAGCGGGGCCTGTCCGGGCACAGCGACGGCGATCCGGTCGCCCACGCGATCTGCGACGCGCTCCTGGCGGCGGCGGGTCTCGGCGACATCGGCTCCCGCTTCGGCACGGCCGACCCGCGCTTCGCGGACGCCCACGGCGAGGTCTTCCTCCGCGCGACCCGCGAGCTGGTGGAGGCCGCCGGCTTCGCCATCGGCAACGTCTCGGTGCAGCTCATCGGCAACCGCCCGAAGTTCTCGCCGCGGCGCGAGGAGGCGCAGAGGCTGCTCTCGGACCTGCTCGGCGCACCGGTCAGCGTCGCCGCCACCACCTCGGACGCGCTGGGCTTCACCGGCCGGGGCGAAGGGGTCGCCGCGACCGCGACGGCACTCGTCCTCCCCACCCCCGCTGTCGCCCGGTAGTCCCCGGGCAGAGCCGCCGACCCGGCCGGGAGCGGTCCGCCCGGTAAACTCGCCCGCGTGACTCTGCGACTGCATGACTCGAAGGCCCAGGCCCTCGTCGATTTCGTCCCCCTCCGCGAGAACGAGGTCGGGATGTACGTCTGCGGACCCACCGTGCAGTCCTCTCCCCACATCGGGCACCTGCGCTCCGCCCTCGCCTACGACCAGCTGCGCCGCTGGCTGGCGTACCGCGGCTTCCAGGTCACCCTGGTGCGCAACGTCACCGACATCGACGACAAGATCCTCGCCATCGCCGAGGACGCGCGGCGTCGGGTGCCCGAGGGCGCGCCGGTCGAGCAGTGGTGGGCCCTCGCCTACCGCGTGGAGCTCGAGTTCACCGCCGCGTACACGGCCCTCGGCATCCTCCCGCCGACCTACGAGCCGCGCGCGACCGCGAGCATCGCCGAGATGATCACGCTCATCCAGACCCTGATCGAGCGCGGTCACGCCTACCCGGCGCCCGACGACTCCGGCGACGTCTACTTCGACACGCGGTCCTGGCCGGACTACGGCTCACTCACCCACCAGCGCCTCGAGAGCATGGAGGCGGCGACCGACGCCGACCCGCGCGGCAAGCGCGACCCGCACGACTTCGCTCTCTGGAAGGGCGCCAAGCCGGAGGAGCCCGAGTCGGCCGCCTGGGCCTCGCCGTGGGGCGCCGGCCGCCCCGGCTGGCACATCGAGTGCTCCGCGATGTCGACGAAGTACCTCGGCACCCAGTTCGACATCCACGGCGGCGGGCTCGACCTGCGCTTCCCCCACCACGAGAACGAGCTCGCCCAGTCCAGCGCCGCCGGCCACGCCTTCGCCAGCTACTGGCTGCACAACGGTCTCGTGTCCGTCATCGGCCAGAAGATGAGCAAGTCGCTCGGCAACTCGGTGTTCGCCTCCGAGCTGCTCGAGGCGGCCCGCCCGCTCGTCGTCCGCTACTACCTCGGCTCGGCCCACTACCGCTCCACCCTCGAGTTCCACGACGGGGCCCTCGAGGAGGCCGAAGCGGCGCTGGAGCGGATCGAGGGCTTCCTCGAGCGCTCCCGCCGCCGCCTCGACGGCACGCGGTTCGCCGCGCTCGGCGAGCCGGTGGTCCCGGAGGAGTTCGCCGAGGCGATGGACGACGACCTGTCCGTCCCGCAGGCCATCGGCGTCCTGCACGAGACCGTGCGCGCCGGCAACGCCGCCCTCGACGCCGAGGACCTCGGCTCCGTCTCGGCCCTGCGCACCCAGGTGCTCGCGATGGCGGCCGTGCTCGGCATCGACCCGGAGGCGCCCGAGTGGGCGCGCTCCGACGACGAACCCTCGTACCGCGCGCTCAGCGTGCTGGTCGACCGCCTGGTCGCCGAACGCCAGACCGCGCGCGAGCAGCGCGACTGGGCGAGCGCCGACCGCATCCGAACCGATCTCGCCGCGGCGGGAATCACGATCGAAGACACCCAGACGGGTGCGCATTGGAGTCTCGATGGCGAATAAGCCCGGCCGCCCCGGAGCGGTCCGAAAGAAGAGCAAGGGCAAGGCCGTCGGTTCCGGCGGTCAGGGCCGTCAGGCCCTCGAGGGCAAGAAGCCCACGCCCAAGGCCGAGGACCGGCCCTACCACCCCGCAGGCAAGGCGAAGCTCGCGCGCGAGCGCTTCGTCGCCGCAGGCGGCAAGGGCCGCCCCGGCGGAGCCCTCTCCGCGGCCGCCCGCGGACAGGGGCGCCCCGCTCCGTCGCGCAAGCCCAAGAGCGGCGACGACTTCGAGATGGTGACGGGCCGGAACTCGGTCCTCGAGGCGTTGCGCGCCAGCATCCCGGCCACCACCCTCTACCTCGCGACCCGCATCGAGATGGACGACCGGGTCAAGGAGGCGCTCAAGATCGCCACCGCCCGCGGCCTTCCCGTGCTCGAGGTCATGCGCCCGGAGCTCGACCGCCTCGCCGGCCCCGACTCCGTGCACCAGGGCCTCGTGCTGAAGGTGCCGCCCTACGAGTACGCCCACCCGAGCGACCTGCTCGAGCGCAGCGTCTCCCGCGGAGCGGTCCCCCTCCTCGTCGCCCTCGACGGCATCACCGACCCGCGCAACCTCGGAGCGATCATCCGCTCCGTCGCCGCGTTCGGCGGCCAGGGCGTCATCGTCCCGCAGCGCCGCTCCGTGGGCCTCAACTCCGCCGCCTGGAAGACCTCCGCCGGAGCCGCCGCGCGCATCCCCGTCGCGATGGCGTCCAACCTCACCGCCATGATCAAGGACTTCAAGCGCGCCGGCGTCTTCGTCATCGGACTCGACGGCGACGGCGACGTGATGCTGCCCGGCCTCGAACTCGCCGACCGGCCGCTCCTCGTCGTCGTCGGCAGCGAGGGCAAGGGCCTCTCCCGCCTCGTCACCGAGCAGTGCGACGCCGTCGTCTCCATTCCGATCAGCTCCGCCACCGAATCCCTCAACGCCGGGATCGCGGCGTCGGTCGCGCTCTACGAGATCTCCAAACTCCGCTCCGCCTCCGAGTAGCGCGGGCGCTGGCACGGCGATCTGCGGCGTTGTCGTCGGGCGCGATACCGCCGGTATCGCTTCCTCCTCCGCCTTGCAGCTCACCGCGCGGGCGCCGGCGCGGCGATCTGCCGCGTTGTCGTCGGGCGCGATACCGCCGGTATCGCTTCCTCCTCCGCCTTGCAGCTCACCACGCCGGCACCCGCGCTACGGGTCTGGATGTCAGGGGCGCCGCCTGCGGCGAGCGAGCCGGGGGAATGCGAAAAGGGCCCGTGCTGATGGCACGGGCCCTCTTGCGGTGGTGGGGGGTCAGACGTTCTTGGTCCAGTCGACGTCGGCGTCCTCGTCGGTGAGCTCGGCGTCGCCGGACTCGTCGAGGACGAGGTTCGGGAGGGTCAGCGCCTCGGTGGGAGGAGCGATGACCGTCGCCTCGTCGCGGCGGTGACGCAGGATGTCGTTCACGTAGGCGGTGACCGCCTCCGCCAGGGGGACGTCGCGCGCCTGCTGCTGCGACATGAACCATCGGTGCTCGAGCAGCTGGTGGAACATCTCGGCCGGCTCCAGGCGGCCCTTGAGATCACGGGGGATCGAGCGGATGACCGGCTCGAACACCTGCGCCAGCCACTCGTGCGCCACCATCTCCTCGTCCAGGCCCTGCTTGTCGTAGGTCGCCGTGTACGAGTCGAGGTCGTTGAGCAGGCGCCGCGCCTGGTTCTCCTGCGCGTCCAGCCCGGTGAGACGGAGCAGCCGCCGCTGGTGGTGGCCGGCGTCGACCACCTTCGGCTGGATCCGCACCGTGGACCCGGCCTCGTCGGTCTTGATCGCGAGCTCCTCGATGTCGAAGCCCAGCTCGTTCAGCCGGTTCACGCGGTCGTTGATCCGCCAGCGCTCCGAGGTCGCGAACGACTCGGCACCGGTCAGCTCCTTCCAGAGGCTGCGGTACGCCGCGACGATGCCGTCGGAGACCGTGATCGGATCGAGGTCGTCGTCGACGCGACCGCCGGCCTCGAGGTCGAGCAGCTCGCCGGCGATGTTGACGCGGGCGATCTCCAGATCGTTCTCGCGCTGGCCGTTCGAGAGGCCGCCCGAGTAGAGCTGCCCGGTCTCCGCATCGACCAGGTAGGCGGCGAAGGCGCCGGCATCGCGCCGGAAGAGGGTGTTCGAAAGGGACACGTCGCCCCAGAAGAAGCCGATCACGTGCAGGCGGACCAGGAGGAGCGCCAGCGCGTCGACCAGACGGGTCGCCGTGTCCGGCCGCAGCGTCTGCGAGAAGAGCGCCCGGTAGGGGAGCGAGAACTTGAGGTGACGGGTGACCAGCACGGCGGGCAGGGCCTCGCCCTCGTCGTCGGTGCGGTTCGTGATCACCGCGCCCGGCACCACGCACGGCACGTCGAGGCGCTGCAGCGTCTTCAGCATCTCGTACTCGCGCCGCGACATCTCGGCGGTCGTCTCCTTGACGGCGACGACGTGACCGGAGAGGTGGGCGAAACGGACCGTGTGCCGCGAGATGCCCTTCGGCAGGGCGGCGATGTACTCGTCGGGCCAGTCGTCGAGCCGCAGGTTCCACGGCAGGTCGAGCAGGGCCGGGTCGACGGTGGCCGAGGTGATGTTCAGGGAGCCGGACATGGTGCGCCGTTCGTGTCGCGTGTCGGACGGTGGGGGAGCCGCAGACGACGCTGCCGCCGCCCTGGAGGGGACGGCGGCAGCGTGCGGTGCAGGAGGAGGCTCAGGAGAGGCGCTCGCCCGACTCCGCGTCGAAGATGTGCACGCGGTGGTTCGCGGTCACGTACACGCGGTCGCCCGCGGTCGGGTGCACGCGGCCGTCGACGCGCGCGACGATGTCGGTGCGGCGGCCCTCGACCTCGGTGTGGCCGTAGAGGTAGCCGTCCGAGCCGAGCTCCTCGATGAGGTCGACCTCGATCGGCAGTCCGCCGGGCTGGGTCGAGACGGTGACGTCCTCCGGGCGCACGCCGAGCGTGACGACCTTCTGGCTCGTCTTCGCGAGCGCCTCGCGGGCGATCGGGAGGACGGTGTCGCCGAACTTGACGCCGCCGTCGGTGACGTCCGCGTGGAAGAGGTTCATCGCGGGCGAGCCGATGAAGCCGGCCACGAAGACGTTGTTCGGGTTCTCGTACAGGTCGCGGGGCGAGCCGACCTGCTGGAGGAGGCCGTCCTTGAGGACCGCGATGCGGTCGCCCATGGTGAGCGCCTCGGTCTGGTCGTGGGTGACGTAGACCGTGGTGATGCCCAGGCGGCGCTGCAGCGTGCCGATCTGGGTGCGGGTGGACACGCGGAGCTTGGCGTCGAGGTTCGACAGCGGCTCGTCCATGAGGAAGACCTGGGGCTTGCGGACGATGGCGCGGCCCATCGCGACGCGCTGGCGCTGGCCACCGGAGAGCGCCTTCGGCTTGCGGTTCAGGTAGGGCTCGAGGTCGAGCATCTTCGCGGCCTCGAGGACCCGCGCGGCGCGCTCGTCCTTGTTGACGCCGGCGATCTTGAGCGCGAAGCCCATGTTCTCGGCGACCGACATGTGCGGGTACAGCGCGTAGTTCTGGAAGACCATCGCGATGTCGCGGTCCTTCGGCGGAACGTCCGTGACGTTGCGGTCGCCGATGAGGATGCGGCCCTCGTTGACCTCCTCGAGGCCGGCGAGCATGCGCAGGGAGGTGGACTTGCCGCAGCCGGAGGGGCCGACGAGGACGAGGAACTCGCCGTCGCCCACCTCGAGGTTGAGCTTGTCGACGGAGGCACGAGTGGCCCCGGGGTAGACGCGGGACGCGTGGTCGAAAGTTACGGACGCCATTGTTCTTGCTCCTTCACCGGCAGGTACGTGCCGGACGATCCGAGTGAATGGAAGTGATGGTCATCATCGCGTGGGCGACTCCGACCAACCGTCACAGTATGCCACGGGGCCGACAGTCGTCGGTCGGGCACCGCGTATCCGTCGTTTGGAGGTTTCCCAGGGCTCGCGCGTAGGATTCCGGCGAGTCGCGCCCGGCGACCCCCTTCTTCCCCCTCTCTCATTCGGAGCGTTCTTGTCATGACCACCGGCGGAGCCAATGACCGTCTCTCGAAGAACCAGCGACGAGAGGCCGCCCGAGAGAAGGCGCGCCGCCTGCGCGAGCAGCAGAAGCGCCGCGACCGCGTGAGCCGCTTCGCCCTGCAGGGCGGGCTCGCCGCCGTCGTGATCGCGGTCGTCGTGATCGTGGTCTTCGCCGTCACCTCGAGCATCCGCCCCGCGGGCCCGGGCCCGGCGAACATGGCGAGCGACGGTGTCGTCATCGGCGAGAACATGGTCGCGCAGACGAGCGGCGCCGTCGCCGCCGACGGGACGCCCACCCCCAGCGCGCTCGACACCTCGGCCGGCACGGTCGACATCCGGGTCTACCTCGACTACCTCTGCCCCTACTGCGGCCAGTTCGAGAAGACCAACGGCGACCAGATCAAGGAGTGGGTGACCAGCGGTGCCGCGACGGTCGAGATCCACCCGATCGCCATCCTCACGACCCGCTCCAACGGCACCAAGTACTCGGAGCGCTCGGCCAACGCCGCCGCGTGCGTCGCGGACCGCTCGCCCGACTCGTTCTTCGACTTCAACTCCCTGCTCTTCGCCAACCAGCCGGCGGAGGGGACCGACGGACTCTCGGACGACCAGTTGAAGGATTACGCCTCGCAGGCCGGCGTCGAGGACACGGCGGCCGTGAACACCTGCATCGACGACCAGAGCTTCGTGAGCTGGGTCCGCGCCGCGACCGAGCGCGCCACCTCGGGTCCGCTGCCCGGCACGGACGTGCCCGCAGTCACGGGCACCCCGACCGTCCTGGTCAACGGCGAGGCGTACTCGGGCTCGCTGACCGACCCGGACGCCTTCAGCTCCTTCGTGCTCTCGGCCGCCGCCGACTCCTACTCGTCGGCGACTCCCGCGCCCACCTCCTCCGAGACCCCGGCGCCGAGCGACACGCCCGCCTCGACCGAGGCCCCCGCGTCGACCGAGACGCCCGCGTCGACCGAGACCCCCGCTCCCAGCGACGCCCCGGTCTCCACCGAGGCTCCGGCCTCCTCCGAGCCCACTCCGGCCGCCGCGGGCTGAGCCCCGGACGCGCAAGAACCCCGCGCATGCAGAAGGCCCCGACCGCACACAGCGGTCGGGGCCTTCTTCTCTCCTGAGCCGACGACGGGACTTGAACCCGTAACCGCCCGATTACAAGTCGGGTGCGCTACCAATTGCGCCACGTCGGCAGGTGCGCTCGCGCGCCCGGCCACCCTATCGCGGGCCCCGGATCCGCCCGGATCGGGGCCCGCCGCGTCTCACGGTTCGAGGATGCTGAGGTGCCGCTCGGCGGGAGCGGGACGCTTGGGGCCGCCGATCTTCCCGTCGGGACGGCCGACGTAGAGCCAGCCGAGCAGCTCCTCGCCCTTCTCGAGGCGATGCGCCTTCCGCACGGCCTTGTCGCGCGTGTAGGAGCCGGTGCGCCAGAAGACACCCCAGCCCGCCTCGTCGAGCAGCAGGCTCAGGAGGTGGGCGACGCCCGAGGCGACGGCCTCCTGCTCCCAGGCCGGCACCTTCGACTTCTTGACGCTGACCACGACGGCCAGCAGCAGGGAGGCGCGGTGCGTCTTCTCGATGTACTTCCGCGGGTCCTTCTTCGCCCCCGAGGCGACCGCGAAGCTGCGGCCGACCCGGTCGCGGGCGGCGCCGCGGATCTCGATGACCCGCCACGGGCGCAGCGAGCTGTGATCGGCGAGACGCGACGCCGCCGAGACGAACGCCGCGATCTCGTCGTGCCCCGGAGCCTCCGGCGTCACCTTCGAGCGCGATCGGCGCGCGAGGACGGCCTCGAGCACGGGGGAGGAGGACACGGTCACTCGCCCTCGGCCTGGAAGTTCAGGGCGATCGAGTTCATGCAGTAGCGGTCGCCGGTGGGCGTGCCGAAGCCGTCGGGGAAGACGTGTCCCAGGTGGGATCCGCAGTTCGCGCAGCGGACCTCGGTGCGGACCATGCCGAGGGTGCTGTCCTCGATCAGCTGGACCGCGTCCGGGTTCACGGACTCGTAGAAGCTCGGCCAGCCGCAGCCGGAGTCGAACTTGGTGCCGCTCTTGAAGAGCTCGGCGTTGCAGGCGGCACAGGTGTAGAGGCCGGAGCGGTGCTCGTCGAGCAGCTCGCCGGTCCACGGGCGCTCGGTGGCCGCTTCGCGCAGGACCGCGTACTGGTCGCGGTCGAGCTCCTCGCGCCACTCGGCGTCGGACTTGTTCACGGAATACGACGACATGGGTCTCCCTCGGAATCCTCGTCAGTGTACGGGGGCGGTCGCGCCCCTCCACCTGGTCCAACCCCCGGGACGACGGCTCCATTCCGCCTCCACGGGCTCTGGAGGAGACTCCCCGCCGGCACGCCGCGACGCGGTCACGAGCCGTTCGGAGCGCCTCCCCGGCGGCGGCCGTGGGCCTGCCTACCCTGGAGGGATGAGCAGGACGACGGACCCGAGACCGGGCACCGGTCTGTCCGAGCGCGAGCTGCGGGTGCTCGCCTTCGAGCGCGAGTGGACGGCCCGCTCCGGGGACAAGGACGACGCGATCCGCTCCCAGTTCGGACTGTCGGCGCCCCGCTACTATCAGGTGCTCAGCGCGGTGCTCGCCTCTCCGGCCGCTCTCGCGCACGACCCGATGCTCGTCACGCGGCTGCAGCGCATCCGCGACCAGCGCGCCGGCGCCCGCGCCTCGCGACGCCTCGGGCGCCTCGAGTAGACGAGCTGCTCGAGTCCACCAACGGAAGGCCGGCCGTACCCCCGATGTCGAACACGCACCCGAGAGACCGCTTCGACGAGGTCCCGGCGACGGAGGCGCGCGTCGGCGCCCACCGCCGGCCGCCGGCCCCTCACGCCCGCGCGGTCGCCCTCGCCTGGGCCGCGCTCGCCACCGGAGTCATCGTCCTGCTCGGCTTCATCGGGCTGCTGGTCATCGACGACCGGGTGCAGTTCACGGACGTCTTCACTCCGCCGACCGCGACCGCGGAGGCGACCCCGACCGCCGCCGCGACGCTCGATCCCGATCTCGCCGTCGCCGTCCTCAACGGCACCGCCACCGTCGGACTCGCCGCCAGCGCCGGCGACGCCCTGACGACGGCCGGATGGAGCGTCCCGACCGTCGCGAACGCGAACACCGAGGACATCGCCGCCACGACCGTCTACTACACTGACCCGGCGCTCGAGGGAGCGGCCCTCGGGCTCGTCGACTCGCTCGGAACGGGGACCGTCCTGCTCTCGCAGGACTTCGTCGAGACGGGCTCCGTCGTCGTGGTCCTGGGGGCCGATTACGCCTCCGAGCAGGGCTGATCGGGGCCCTCTGTTACGGGCACGTTTCCTCCGTGTTGAATCCCGGGCAACTCTTCCCCGCGAGGCCCTCTCCCGCCCCTCCCGGGGCCGATAGCCGGATTAGTATTCCTGACCAGGCGCCAGCACATCGCTCGTGCCGCGGGCATCACAGCACTGGGGAGTACAGAGATGGCGAACGGAACCGTCAAGTGGTTCAACGCTGAGAAGGGCTACGGCTTCATCACGGTCGACGGCGGCGGACAGGACGTCTTCGTCCACTACTCCGCGATCGACATGTCGGGGTACAAGGTCCTCGAGGAGGGGCAGCAGGTCGCGTTCGAGGTCGGCACGGGGTCGAAGGGCCCCCAGGCCGAATCGGTCCGCCCGGCCTGACCGCCGAGCCTCCCGGGAGCCGTCGTCCGCCTCGTGCGGGCGGCGGCTCCTTCGTGTCGGAGCGCGTGCCGGTCGCTTGCACTCGTCCACCGCGAGTGCCAGAATCGACCTTGGCACTCGCTCCGGTCGAGTGCCAGCACAGACATTTCACGACGTCCGGGAGGGACGAGAAACACACATGGCCAAGATCATTGCTTTTGACGAAGAAGCCCGCCGCGGCCTCGAGCGTGGACTCAACACTCTGGCCGACGCGGTCAAGGTGACCCTCGGCCCGCGCGGCCGCAACGTCGTCCTCGAGAAGAAGTGGGGCGCTCCCACCATCACGAACGACGGCGTCTCCATCGCCAAGGAGATCGAGCTCGACGAGCCGTACGAGAAGATCGGCGCCGAGCTCGTCAAGGAGGTTGCCAAGAAGACCGACGACGTCGCCGGCGACGGAACCACCACCGCGACCGTCCTCGCTCAGGCGCTCGTCCGCGAGGGCCTGCGCAACGTCGCGGCCGGCGCCGACCCGATCAGCCTCAAGAAGGGCATCGAGAAGGCCGTCAAGGCCGTCACCGCCGAGCTCATCGCCGGCGCGAAGGCGATCGAGACCAAGGAGGAGATCGCGGCGACCGCCTCCATCTCCGCCGCGGACCCCGAGATCGGCGCGATCATCGCCGAGGCGATCGACAAGGTCGGCAAGGAGGGCGTCGTCACCGTCGAGGAGTCGAACACCTTCGGCACCGAGCTCGAGCTCACCGAGGGCATGCGCTTCGACAAGGGCTACCTGTCGCAGTACTTCGTGACCGACCCCGACCGTCAGGAGGCGGTGTTCGAGGACCCCTACATCCTCATCGTCAACTCCAAGGTCTCGAACATCAAGGACCTGCTCCCGGTCGTCGACAAGGTGATCCAGGCGGGCAAGCAGCTGCTGATCATCGCCGAGGACGTCGACGGCGAGGCGCTGGCGACCCTGGTCGTCAACAAGATCCGCGGCATCTTCAAGTCGGTCGCCGTCAAGGCCCCCGGCTTCGGCGACCGTCGCAAGGCGCAGCTCCAGGACATCGCGATCCTCACCGGCGGCCAGGTCATCTCCGAGGAGGTCGGCCTCAAGCTCGAGAACGTCACCCTCGACCTGCTCGGCTCGGCCCGCAAGGTCGTCATCACCAAGGACGAGACCACGATCGTCGAGGGTGCCGGCGACGCCGAGGCCATCGCCGGCCGCGTCGCCCAGATCCGCGGCGAGATCGAGAACACCGACAGCGACTACGACCGCGAGAAGCTCCAGGAGCGCCTCGCGAAGCTCGCCGGCGGCGTCGCGGTCATCAAGGCCGGAGCGGCGACCGAGGTCGAGCTCAAGGAGCGCAAGCACCGCATCGAGGACGCCGTCCGCAACGCGAAGGCCGCCGTCGAGGAGGGCATCGTCGCCGGTGGTGGCGTCGCCCTCATCCAGGCCGGCAAGCTCGCCTTCGAGAAGCTCGAGCTCGTCGGAGACGAGGCGACCGGCGCGAACATCGTCAAGGTCGCCATCGACGCCCCGCTCAAGCAGATCGCCCTCAACGCGGGCATGGAGCCCGGCGTCGTCGCTGCGAAGGTCCGCGAGCTGCCCACCGGACACGGCCTCAACGCCGCGACCGGCGAGTACGTCGACCTCATCGCCGCGGGCATCATCGACCCGGTCAAGGTCACGCGCTCCGCTCTGCAGAACGCGGCGTCGATCGCCGGTCTCTTCCTCACCACGGAGGCCGTCGTCGCCGACAAGCCCGAGAAGAACCCGGTCGCCGCGGGCGGCGACCCCACCGGAGGCATGGACTTCTAGTCCGTCCCCCCACCACGCAGAAGGCGGTTCCCCTCCGGGGGAGCCGCCTTCGGCGTTTCCGGAGGCATCTGAGCGAGCAGCAGGCGACCGGACCGGCAGGTGGTTCTGAATCCGCTCCGCGACCATAACGGCGGTTCTCCTGCGGTGGCACCGCTCTCCGCGCCGCCTCGGTCGCCTCAGCGGACACCGGCACCGGAAGCGCGTGGAAGGCGCCGGTGCGGGTCGCGACGTCCGGGGTCAGGGCGGAGATGTCGTCGGCCGAACGGATGCGGACGGCGATGCCGCAGGATCCGGTGACGCGGCATCCGTCGAGCGTCGGGTCTCATCTCCAGCGGTCTGGGCGGGCTCGCCGCCCGTTGGTCCCCAAGAGGAGAGAGTGAGCCGTGCGCGGCCGTGCGGGCCGGGTCGGCGAGGTCACGGTCGCTCGAGCGGATCGATCTGTGCCGCTCGCGGACGTCGACGGGAGAGCTCGGACCGAAGAGCCCCCCGATGGGAGACGGGCGGCGGTGCGGATCAGACCGAGGCGGGGGAGGTCTCGCCGTTCTGGCCGACCGTCAAGAGCGGCAGCGCGACGCGGAAGGTCGCGCCTCCGCCCGGCGTCTCGACGACGTCCACGCGGCCCTTGTGCGCGGCGACGATCGAGGACACGATCGCCAGCCCGAGGCCGCTGCCGCCGGTCTCGCGGGTCCGCGAGGTGTCCGCGCGCCAGAAGCGCTGGAAGATCTTCTCGCGGATCTGCGGCGGGATGCCCTCGCCGTGATCGATGACCTCCAGCAGGGCGAGGCGGCGGGAGCGGTCGACGGCGACGCCGATCTCGATCGGAGTGTCCTCGGGCGTGTAGCGGACGGCGTTGCCGATCAGGTTCGTCAGGACCTGGCGGATCTTGTTCTCCTCCGCCATCACCATCGCCGGCACGCCCGGCTCCTCGGGGGCGGTGGCGGTGCCGGCGGCGATCTCCTCGGCGTTGACCCGGCGCGGACGCCGGCGGAATCGGGCGAGCCTCGCTCCTGCCGCGGCGATCGGGCCGGTGAGCCCGGGGTTCGTCAGCTCCATGGTCTGCGTGGCGGAGGCGCCGGCCTCGTCGGGCTCGAGCGCGGGCGTCTCCACGGGGGTGTCGTCGCGGGTCTCGACGCCGAAGTCGCGGTCGGGCCAGGAGGCCATCGCGTCCATCGCGGCGTCGCGGGCGAGCGGCATCAGATCGACGGGCGCGAGTGCGAGAGGCTTCGTCTCGTCGAGGCGGGCGAGCTCGAGGAGGTCCTCGACCAGGCCGCCCATCCGGATCGCCTCCTTCTCGATGCGCTCCATCGCCTGGCCGACGGCCTCGGGCGTCTGCAGAGCGCCCATCCGGTACAGCTCGGCGTAGCCGCGGACCGAGACCAGCGGCGTGCGCAGCTCGTGGCTGGCGTCGCCGACGAAGCGGCGCATCTGGTCGATCGTGCGGGCGCGGTCGCGGAAGGCGGAGTCGATCCGCCCGAGCATCGCGTTCAGGGAGCGGTTGAGACGTCCGACCTCGGTGTTGGGTGTCGTGCCGTCCAGGCGCTGGCTGAAGTCGCCGTCGGCGATGGCGGCGGCGGTCTGCTCGACCTCGCGCAGCGGGGCGAAGGTGGTGGTGACCAGCAGGCGGGTGAGGAGTGCGCCGATCACGACGATCGCGACTCCGAAGCCGAGGAAGATCGTGAGGTACGTCGTCATGATGACGTCGACGCTGCGGGTCGACACCGCGAGCAGGAGCGTCTGGTACTCGGTGCCCCTCGTGAACACCGTCGACATGACGTGGTACTCGACCTTGCCGTTGGAGCTCCAGATCTCCATCGGCTTGTCGCCGCCCTGCAGCGCCTGCTCGAGGGTGAAGGTCTGCGGGAAGGCGGGGTCGGCCGCGCCGGACGCGTTCGTGTTGTCGAGCGTGCCGTACTGGTCGTAGACGGCGCCGAAATCGGCCTTGGACTCGTCGATCGCGGCCAAGTCGTTAACGGAGAGGTCGCTCGCCGTCCGCTGGACCTGGTCGGCCAGCTGCGCGTCGAGCTGGGCGACGAGCTGCGGCTTCAGCATCGTCATCGTCCCGATCCCGGAGACGAGGAGTCCCAGCGTGAGCAGGAGGACCGTGACCGCGGTGATCTTCGTGCGCAACGAGATGGAGTTCCACCGCTCGGCCAGACCCTGGTGCATGGCGGTGGAACTCCCTCGGGATCGGCGGGCGCCGCGCCTCCGGCGGGAGGTGGCGCCGAGGTGGCGGAGGCTAGGCCTTCGCGACCTTCAGCATGTATCCGAATCCTCGCTTGGTCTGGATGAGCGATTCCTCCGAATGCGTGTCGAGCTTACGTCGCAGGTACGAGATGTAGGACTCGACGATGCCCGCATCGCCGTTGAAGTCGTACTCCCACACGTGGTCGAGGATCTGCGCCTTGCTGAGCACCCGGTTCGGGTTGAGCATCAGGTAGCGGAGCAGCTTGAACTCGGTGGGGCTGAGCTCCACCGGCTCGTCGCCGACGAGGACCTCGTGCGTGTCCTGGTCCATGGTCAGCTCGCCGGCCCGGATGACCGCGTCCTCCTCGGCGTGCATGGTGCGGCGGAGGATCGCCTTGATGCGCGCGACGATCTCGTCGAGGCTGAACGGCTTCGTGACGTAGTCGTCACCGCCGACGGTGAGGCCCGTGATCTTGTCCTCGGTGTCGTCCTTCGCCGTGAGGAAGAGGATGGGGGAGGTGTATCCGGCCGAGCGGAGGCGCTTGGTCACGCCGAATCCGTTCATGTCCGGGAGCATCACGTCGAGGATGATCAGGTCCGGCTCCTCCTCGAGAACCGCCGAGATCGCCTGGGCCCCGTTGCCGACCGCGCGCACGGCGAAGCCGGCGAAGCGGAGGCTCGTGGTGAGCAGGTCTCTGATGTTGGGCTCGTCGTCGACGATGAGAATGCGGGGTCCGTCCATGCAGGACAGTATCTGGCCGTCGACTGTACGGAGTCTGGGAGTCGGTTGTCCGGGCGCTCGGTGCCGGCTCGGCGGCGGGGAACGCCGGATCGGAGGCGGTGCGGCAGGAGGAGAGCGCGTCCGATCAGGACTGCGCGCGGCGGCGCCGGACCCCCACGATGAGCATCGCGATCATCATGAGGAACGCGATGGGCAGGCCCACCAGCGGCACGGCGAAGACGAACTGCCAGAACGGGCCGATCTTCTGTACCCCGAGCACCAAGGCAACAAGGATCGCGAGGAACGCGAGGACCGTCACGACGATGATCGCGATGAACATGTAGGCGAGCGTGCGCTCCGCGCGTCCGACGCCCGCCGGCTCCTGTGGCTTCACCCGTCAAGGATAGGGCGGCCCCGGTCGACTAAACTGATGGCTGCTTCATTTCCAGGAGGGGTCTGCATGCCTACCGGCAAGGTCAAGTTCTACGACGAGGAGAAGGGCTTCGGCTTCATCAGCACTGATGACGGCCAGGAGGTCTTCCTGCACGCTTCCGCGCTGCCCTCCGGGACCGCGGTCAAGGCCGGCACCCGCCTCGAGTTCGGCATCGCCGACGGCAAGCGCGGGGCGCAGGCGCTCGCGGCGCGCGTCCTCGACGCTCCGCCGAGCCTGGTGAAGCTCAACCGGAAGTCCGCGGACGACATGTCCGTGATCGTGGAGGACACGGTCAAGCTGCTCGACGGGATCGGCGCCGGGCTCAAGCGCGGCCGCTACCCCGACAAGGCGCACGGGCGCACGATCGCGGCGCTCCTGCGCCGGGTTGCGGACGAGCTGGATGCCTGACGCCGACGGCACGACCGACGAGCAGGGCCCGGTCGAGGAGACCGTCGCCGCTCCGACCACGGAGGACGCTCGCGTGGAGCAGTCCTCGGAAGAGGGTGACTCCGGCGCCGAGCCGGACGCGATTCCCGCCGATTCTGACTCCTCCGCTGAGGACGCGCGCGGAGCCGACGAGGATATCGACGCTGACCAGGCGGCTCCTGTCGACGAGGCGCCCTCCGGCGAGGGTGAGAGCGACGCGGCCCTCCCGGTGGCCGAGGCTTCTGCCGAGGACTCCGCCTCTGCGGAGGAGACTCTTCCGGCCGACGACGTCGCCGCGGAGGCGGGAGTCTCCGGCTCGGGCACGGCTTCTGCTGCAGTGCCGGCTCCTGCTGAGGACGCGGCCACTGCTGACGATGCGGTTCCTGCTGACGATGCGGTTCCTGCTGACGACGCGGGAACATCTGAGGACTCGGCTCCTGCTCAGGACATGGTTCCTGCTGACGACTCGGCTCCTGCTGAGGATGCGGCTCCTGCTGACGACTCGGCTCCTGCTGAGGATGCGGCTCCTGCTGAGGATGCGGCTCCTGCTGAGGATGCGACTTCTGCTGAGGATTCCGCCCCCGTCGCCGACGACCGTTCCGAGGCCGACGACGACGCTTCAACGGAGGAGGCGGACGAGGCCGCCGCGGACGAGGCTCTCGAGCCCGTCTACGAGGCGGACGCCGTGCTTGCCGGGTCTCTCGATGTCGCGCGCGCCGCGCTCGCCGAGATCGCCCCCGAGGGGACGATCGGCGAGCTGGTCACGACTCTGGCGCAGGGCGAGCACGTCGTGTCGCTGCAGTTCGCGAACCTCATGCGCGGGTACCCGGGTTGGCTGTGGACGGCGACGCTGTCCCGGATCGACGAGACCGAGGACGTGAACGTCCTGGAGGTCGAGCTGCTGCCGGGCGAGGGCGCGGTCCTCGCTCCGGACTGGGTGCCGTGGTCCGTGCGTCTCGCCGACTACCAGACCGCGCAGGACGCGCTCGGCGAGGAGGTCGAGGACGCGGACGGCGACGAGCTCGAGGACGCCGAGGAAGACGACCTCGACGACGAGTCGGACGACGACTCCGACGAGGACGAGGACGACTCGGACGACGACGATCCGGTCGACGACGACGACGACTCGGACGACGATTCCGACGGCGACGACTCGGACGACGAGGACTCGGACTCGGACGACTCCGACGACGACGACCCGGACGACGACTCGGACGACGAGGACTCCGACGACGTCGAGCCCGAACCCGCTCCCGCCCCCGCCACCCGTCGCCGTCGCCGTCGCCGCTGATCCGGTCCGGCGCCGCCCGATGAGCATCGACTCCGACACCCGCATCGCCTATCCCGACGGCACCGTGCGCTCCTCCGGGCGCGTGCAGCACGTGGGCCGGCTGCAGGACGGCCGCTTGGCGGTCGTCCTCGATGCGACCTCCGCTCACCCCGTCGACCCGACCTGGCCCGACCAGGGGCCCGACCGCGGTGCGCTGGTCGTGGCGCGGGAGCGGCTTCCCCTCATCGACTGCCTCATCGGGGCGTGGCAGGGCGGCGAGCTGCACGTCGGCGAGCGGCTCCCGGCGCGGCTCGGCACTCCGGAGTGGAGCTTCGTCGTCGTCCACATCGTCGACGACGCCTCCTCACTCCACGTGGACGACGAGGTCGACGTCGAGGTCGACACGGAGCACCGGCACGAGCTCTCCCGTGGGCACACCGCCTGCCACCTCGCCTCCCTCGCCCTGAACGCCGCTCTGGCCTCGTTCTGGTCGAAGCCGGCGCGCACCGACGCTCTCGGGAACCCGGACTTCGACCAGGCGGCGATCCAGACCTCGCGGATCCGCGAGTCCGGCTCCACCGACGTTTACCGCCTCGGCAAGTCCCTCCGACGCAGCGGGATGGACACCGCCCGCCTGCTGGCGGAGATCCTCGAGGTGCAGGAGCGGGTGAACGCCCTCCTCGCCGAGTGGATCGCCTCGGACGCGGAGGTGCGCATCGAGCGCGACGACGACCTCCTCAGCACGCGGCGGACCTGGCGTTGCACCCTCCCCGCGGGGGACGCCGCGATCGCTTGCGGCGGCACCCACGTCGAGCGCCTCGGCGAGTTCACCGGCCTGCGCGTCCGTCTCGAGCCCGAGGCCGACGGCACCGGACTCCGGATGGAGACCGACGCGGTCTAGCGGCGGTTGCGGCTGTAGAACAGCCCGATCGTGCCGAGGACCAGTCCGATCACGACGGTCGACAGAACGACCGGCTCGATGACGGCTCCGACGGCCGTCGCCACGAGCACGGCCACGAGCGCGACCGCCCAGACGGCGCACCCGACCAGCAGAGCCGTCGCGTCGTCGCTCGCGTAGGGCGGCGGCGCGGGCCGCCGCTCCTCCTCGCGCAGCCACAGCCGCATGGCGTGCCTCAGACCGCCAGGCGCTCGAGGACGTGGTCGATGCAGCCGAGCAGCGAGCGGACGTCGTCCGGCTCGATCGCGACGAACGTCGCCACGCGCAGCTGGTTGCGGCCGAGCTTGCGGTACGGCTCCGTGTCGACGATCCCGTTCGCGCGGAGGATCTTCGCGACGAGAGCGGCATCGACGGAGGCGTCGAAGTCGACGGTCGCGACGACCTGGGAGCGGTGCTCGGGCACCTCGACGAACGGGGTGGCGAGGCTCGAGGCCTCGGCCCAGTCGTAGATCGTGGAGGAGGACTCAGCCGTGCGCGCCGACGCCCAGGCCAGGCCGCCCGAGGCGTTCATCCACTCGAGCTGCGACTCCATCAGCAGGAGGGTCGAGAGCGCCGGAGTGTTCAGCGTCTGGTTCAGGCGCGAGTTGTCGACGGCGTTCTTGAGGCTCAGGAACTCGGGGATGTAGCGGCCGCTCGCCGCGATGCGCTCGATCCGCTCGATCGCGGCGGGGGAGAAGAGGCCGAACCAGAGTCCGCCGTCGGAGGCGAAGTTCTTCTGCGGGGCGAAGTAGTAGACGTCGGCCTCGGCGATGTCGACGTCGATGCCGCCCGCCGCGCTGGTGGCATCGATGACGGTGAGCGCGCCCTCGTCGCCGCGGACCCGGCGGACCGGGGCCATCACTCCGGTGCTCGTCTCGTTGTGGGGCCACGCGTACACGTCGATCCCCTCGACGATCTCGACCTCGCTCCGGGACCCAGCGGGGGCGGAGACGACGTGGGCCGGCTCGAGGAACGGCGCGGAGGCGGCGGCCGCGAACTTCTGGCCGAACTCGCCGAACGTGAGGTTCTCGGCGCGGCGCTCGATGAGGGAGAAGGCGGCGGCGTCCCAGAAGGCGGTCGAGCCGCCGTTGCCCAGCAGGACCTCGTAGCCGTCGGGGATGCGGAACAGCGTGGCGAGGTGCTCGCGCACGCGCCCGACGAGGTCCTTGACGGGCGCCTGGCGGTGCGAGGTCCCGAGGAGGTGCGCGCCCTGCGTCGCGAGGTGGGCGAGCTGGTCGTGCCGCACCTTGGACGGGCCGCAGCCGAACCGTCCGTCGTGGGGGAGCAGCTCGCGAGGAATGGTGAGGTCCGGCATGCGTTAATACTAGGGTTCCCGGCCCGCACCCCTCCTCCGAGCGACGGAGGCCTGCGTCGCGCCGCAGCGCCGATGCTGCGTCGAGGCGACCACTAGGGTGGAGCGCGCCGAGACGGGAAGGCTGAGATGACGGATCTGATCGACACCACCGAGATGTACCTGCGCACCATCCTCGAGCTCGAGGAGGAGAACATCATCCCGCTGCGCGCGCGCATCTCGGAGCGGCTCAGCCACTCCGGGCCGACCGTGTCGCAGACCGTCGGTCGCATGGAGCGCGACGGCCTCGTCGTCGTCTCGGGCGACCGCCACCTCGAGCTCACCTCCGACGGCCGCCGCAAGGCGATCCACGTCATGCGCAAGCACCGCCTCGCCGAGCGGCTCCTCCACGACGTCATCAAGCTCGACTGGGAGTTCGTGCACGAGGAGGCCTGCCGCTGGGAGCACGTGATGAGCGAGCAGGTCGAGCGCCGTCTCCTCGAGATGCTCGACCACCCGACGGAGTCGCCCTACGGCAATCCGATCCCGGGCCTGGACGAGCTCGGCGACACCCCCGCCTCCCGCTTCGCCGACGGCGTCATCAGCCTGCCGCGCTTCGTCGCGGGGTCGAGCGAGCCCCGCCGCGGCGTCGTCCGACGCCTCGGCGAGCCGGCGCAGGTCGATCCGGAGCTCCTCCTCCAGCTCAAGCAGGCCGGCGTCGTCCCCGGTGCCGAGGGCGAGTTCTCGGCCCTCAACGGCTACGTGCTCGCTCGCATCGACGGCGCCGAGGCGGGCATCGAGCTGCCGAACGAGGTCGCGGCGCACATCTTCCTCGTCGTCTGACCCGCGTCTCCCTGGGAGCGGCCCGTACGGCCCCCTTACCGCATCCGGTGACCGGAGGCGAACGGGAGAGCGGTCTCTTCCCGCCGAGAAGGTGACAAATCGGTAACGGTCGCTTACGCTCTGTGGAGCCCTGCGGCCGAGCCTCGGTCCCAGGGCGCGGGATCCGACGCCCCCACACCCGTCTCGGATCCTGTGCACACCGATGCTTCGTGCATGAGACGGGACAGCTGCCTGGGCTGAGGGGACGTCGGAGGATCTCCCCCTTGCCCCAGAACCCCCTCACCCCGAACGAGGACGCCGGCTCACCCGACCGGTTCCGCTCCAACCACCCCGACCGCTCCGGCGACGCGACCTTCGAGAACCGGCCCCCGGTCATCCGCGCCCGGATCCACGGGGACGCACCCGTCTCCCGTCGCGCCGTTCCCGTAGCTCCTGCCCGCCGCGCGGACATCACCGACTTCGTGCCGTCGCCGGCCGGGACCCCGCGCAAGCGCCGGGGCCGTGTCGTCGGCAAGGTCGCGATGGTCGGCTTCGCCGGCGCGCTGGTCGCGACCATGGCGCTCCCTGCCTACGCCTTCACTCCGGGCAGCCAGGACGACGGCCTGTTCGCGGCGTCGCGAGCCGACCTCCTCCGCCAGGGCTCCGCGCAGACCGTCGCCGTCGACGGCGGAGTGGTGCAGGCCGCGATCGCCCGCGACGGCTTCTCGGCCGAGGCGGCGCCCCCGCCGCCCGCACCGGAGCCCGAGCCCGTCGTGGTGGCCGAGCCCGTCGTCGACACGAGCGACGTCGCGGAGGCGCGCGCCGAGACCGCCGAGGAGTTCAACTCCTACTCCGGCGCCTCGGCCAGCGAGATCGCGGCCGCCGCCCCGACCACCAGCTACAGCCTCCCGGCGGTGTTCGATACGGCGATGCAGTACCAGGGCGTGCCCTACGTCTTCGGTGGAGCCGACCCGAGCGGCTTCGACTGCTCCGGCTTCGTGATGTACGTCTTCGCCCAGTACGGCATCTCGATGCCGCACTCGGCTGCGGGCCAGGGCGCCATGGGCACCCCCGTCTCGCTCGCCGACGCGCAGCCCGGCGACCTCGTCATCATGGACGGCCACGACGGCTTCTACGCGGGCAACGGCAACATCCTGCACGCGCCGTACGAGGGCGCGAGCGTCCGCGTGCAGCCGCTGTGGACCTCCGACTACCGGATCGTGCGCATCAACGGCTGACCCGGTCGATCCGCTCGAGAGCCCGTCCCCTCCTGGAGGGGGCGGGCTCTCGTCGTCCCGCCGTGTGAACGCCGCGTGACGAATCCGGACCGACCCCTGGTGTTCCGGGCGTGAAGGGTTAACCTGAACCCCAGTCCGCTCGCGTGGCGAGCGGATCGATTCGTCGAGGGACGGAGTGCCGGGATGGCCGAGCGGAGCGGGCGCCACAGCGTGGGGCTGCGCTCGCGCGTGCGGCCGGCCGATTCGATACGCGCGCGGGTCCTCACCGCGGCGGTGCACTCCTCCGACACGCGGATACGACTCCACGTCATCGCGCGGCACTCCGCCGCGGCCTCGCAGGGCGCCGTCATCACGACGGCGCCCTTGCTCGTGGTCGCGGCGCTTTCGCGTGACGGCGTGCGACAGCACGGAGGTCACTGATGCGCACTCTGGTTCTCAACGCCGGCTACGAGCCGCTCGCGGTGGTGTCGTTCAAGCGGGCCCTGGTCCTGCTGATGACGGAGAAGGCGACCGTGATCGCCGCGGACGAGGGCAATCCGGTGCACAGCGCGCACGGCGACCACGTGCGGCCCTCGGTGATCGTGCTGACCCGGTACGTGCGCATCCCGAGCGGCCGGAGTGTGCCGGTATCGCGCCGGGGCGTGCTCCGCCGGGACAACCACCGCTGCGGCTACTGCGGTCAGCACGCGGCGACGATCGACCACATCCAGCCCAAGTCGCGCGGGGGCCGGGACACGTGGGAGAACCTCGTCGCCTGCTGCCAGCGCTGCAACAACGTCAAGAGCGACCGCACCCCGCACGAGATGGGATGGCGTCTGCGCACCGTCCCCCGGATGCCGCGCGCCGGCTCCTGGCTCGTGCGCGGCGCGGAGCGGACGCAGCCCGACTGGGACGACTACCTGGCTCCCGCCGCCTGACGGGCCGCGGTCGCGCCGCTGGCGGCGTTGTCGTCGGGCGCGATACCGCCGGTATCGCTTCCTCCTCCGCCTTGCCAGCGACACGACCGCGACCCGTCAGTGGAGGGCGTGGTGCGCGACCCGGCGCTATTCGTTGTCGTTGCCGGTGCTCTGGCTGGCGTTGCCGGAGCGCTCGCCGGCCCAGGTCCAGTTCGCGACCTCGGGGATGTCCTCGCCGTGCTCGCGGGTGTAGGCGCGGGCGCGGATGCGGGCGTCCTGCATCTCCTGGCGGAGACCGGCGGCGCGGGCGCCGAGGCCGGGGGTCCGGTCGATGACGTCGATCACCAGCGAGTAACGGTCGAGGTCGTTGAGCATCACCATGTCGAAGGGAGTGGTGGTGGTGCCGTTCTCCTTGTACCCGCGCACGTGCAGGTTGCCGTGGCCGGTCCGCTTGTAGGTCAGGCGGTGGATCAGCCACGGATAGCCGTGGTACGCGAACACGATCGGGCGGTCGGGGGTGAAGACCGCATCGAACTCGCGGTCGGAGAGGCCGTGCGGGTGCTCCGACTCCGACATCAGACGCATCAGATCGACCACGTTGACCGTGCGGATCGCAAGGTCCGGCAGCGTCTCGCGGAGGATGCTCACCGCCGCGAGGGTCTCGAGGGTCGGCACGTCGCCCGCGCAGGCGAGCACGACGTCCGGGGACTCGCCCTGCCGCTCGCTGCTCGCCCACTCCAGGATGCCGAGGCCCCGCGTGCAGTGCGCGACCGCCTCCGCCATCGTGAGCCACTGGGGCGAGGGCTGCTTGCCGGCGACGACCACGTTGACGTAGTCCACGCTCCGGAGGCAGTGGTCGTAGGTCGAGAGGAGCGTGTTCGCGTCGAAGGGCAGGTAGACGCGCACGACCTCGGGCTTCTTGTTGACGACGTGGTCGATGAAGCCCGGGTCCTGGTGGCTGAAGCCGTTGTGGTCCTGGCGCCAGACGTGGCTCGAGAGCAGGTAGTTGAGGCTCGCGATCGGGCGGCGCCACTCGATGTCGCGGGTGCCGTCCAGCCACTTCGCGTGCTGGTTGAACATCGAGTCGATGATGTGGATGAACGCCTCGTAGCAGGTGAAGAGCCCGTGGCGGCCGGTGAGCAGGTAGCCCTCCAGCCACCCCTGGCACTGGTGCTCCGAGAGCACCTCCATGACCCGCCCGGCGCGAGCCAGGTGGTCGTCGAGGGGGCTGAGCTCGGCGTCCCACTGCTTGTCGGTGGCGGCGTAGACGGACTGCAACCGGTTGCTCGCGACCTCGTCCGGCCCGAAGAGGCGGAAGTTGGTCGGGTTGGCGCGGATGACGTCGGCGAGCCATTCGCCGAGCACCTTGGTCGCCTCCGCGACGGTGCCACCCGGCTGCTCCACGACGACCTCGTAGCGGCGGAAGTCGGGCAGGTCGAGAGTCTGCCGCAGCAGCCCGCCGTTCGCGTGCGGGGTCGCGCTCATCCGCAGCTCGCCCTCGGGGGCCAGCGAGCGGACGCGGTCGACCACGCCGCCCTCCTCGGTGAAGAGCTCCTCGGGCCGGTAGGAGCGGAGCCAGTCCTCGAGGAGCCGGGTGTGCGCCTCGGTGTCGCGGGCGTTGGGCAGCGGAACCTGGTGCGAGCGGTAGGTGCCCTCCACCTGGACGCCGTCGATCTCGGTCGGACAGGTCCAGCCCTTCGGGGTCTTCAGCACGATCATCGGCCAGGCCGGGCGTGAGAGGTCGCCGGCGGCGGCGCGCTCCTTGATCGCCGCGATGCGGTCGAGCACCGTGTCCAGGACGTCGGCGAACCGCTCGTGCACGCGCATCGGGTCCTCGCCGTCGAAGCCGCCCTCGACGAGGAACGGCTCGTGGCCGTACCCGCGGAGGAGGCTGTCGAGCTCCTCCTGCGGGATGCGGGCGAGGACGGTCGGGTTCGCGATCTTCCAGCCGTTGAGGTGCAGGATCGGCAGGACAACGCCGTCGGTGAGCGGGTTCACGAACTTGTTGGAGTGCCAGCTGGTGGCGAGCGGGCCGGTCTCGGCCTCGCCGTCGCCGACGACCGCCGCGACCAGGAGGTCCGGGTTGTCGAAGGCCGCTCCGTACGCGTGGCTCAGCGCGTACCCGAGCTCTCCGCCCTCGTGGATGCTGCCCGGAGTCTCGGGGGCGGCGTGGCTGGGGATGCCCCCGGGGAAGCTGAACTGGCGGAAGAGGCGGCGCAGCCCCTCCTCCGACTCGTCGATGTGGGAGTAGATCTCGCTGTAGGTGCCGTCGAGGTAGGCGTTGGCGACCATGCCCGGTCCGCCGTGGCCGGGACCGGTGATGTAGAGGGTCGGCTGGCGGCGCTCGCGGATCGCGCGGTTCAGGTGCGCGTAGATCAGGTTGAGGCCGGGGGTCGTGCCCCAGTGGCCGAGCAGGCGGGGCTTGATGTCCTCCCGGCTCAACGGGGTCTTCAGGAGCGGGTTCGCGAGCAGGTAGATCTGTCCGACCGCGAGGTAGTTCGCGGCGCGCCACCAGGCGTCGACCGTGTCGAGAGTGTCCTGGGTCAGCTCGGCGTCGGCGGGTCGCGCGATCCAGCTGTGCTCGGGGACGGGCAGGAGGGACGGAGCGGGGGAGTCGGCCATGTGCCCACGCTGGCATCCGGACGCCCGGGGCGGAAGGGCCTTGCAGGCCCGGTTCCGGAGGGGGTCAGCCGCGCGGCGTCGCCCGGCGGAGGACCAGCGAGCCGACCGCCGTCAGGAGCGCGGCGGGGACGAGGAGCAGAGCGGCGGCTCCGGCGGTGCCCGCGCTCTCGAGGACGTCCACCACGACCGGCCGGCCCCCGGCGAGAGCGACGACGACGACCACCGCGAGTGCCACCGCTCCGAGGGCGAGGAGGAAGGCCGTCACTCCGCGCTCCCGCCAGCGGAGGAAGACCGCGCCCGCTGCTCCGCCGAGGGCGAAGGCGGCGAGGAGCGAGCAGAGCAGGACGACGAAGCGCTCGTGCCACGGACCGTCGAGGGGGGAGGCGAGGAAGAGCGCGCCACCCAGCCACCAGCCCCCGGTCGCCTCCTCGAGCACCCCGAGGGCCACGACGATCGCGGACCAGAGCACGGACAGTGCCGCGAAGGCGAGGGCGCTGCCGAGGACGTGGTCGCGCCGGGTCGCTCCGTAGCTCAGCGCCAGCCCGAAGGTGGCGGTCGTGGCCTGGATGGAGCCGATGAAGAGGAAGACGACGATCAGCATCCCCGGCCCCACGAGCAGGATGCCCGAGTCGCCGCCGCCCCGCTCGGCCCCGATCCCGCGGAGGACGAGCCACCAGATCACGAGGTTGCCGGCGAGGACGGCGAGCAGGACGAGCAGCGGCCAGCCGAGGACCGTCCCGGGGTGGGCGAGGTGGAGCCTCAGGACGGAGAGGATCCTCCGCGGGGAGGCGGAGCGGCGGGCGGGGGCGGTCATGGTCGGTCCTCTCGGATCGGTGGCGGTGGTGTCAGCTGCTGCGCGGGGTGGCGCGGCGGAGGATCGCCCAGCCCGCGACTCCGGCGATCGCGGTCGGGATGAGCGAGAGGGCGTAGCCGCCCGCGTATCCGACGCTGCCGAAGAAGGAGCCGACGGCGGGCCAGTTCTCGGTGAGCGTGAGGAGGGTGATCACGGCCAGCAGGAGGGCGCCGAGGATCCCGAAGAAGAGCAGCATCCCGCGCTGGCGCCAGCGCACGTAGACCGCCGCCGTCGCCGCTCCGATGAAGAAGAAGAAGAGCAGGGCGCAGAGCACCGCGACAGCCTGCTCGCCCACGGAGTCCCCGCCGAAGTAGATCGAGCGGAAGAAGCTGCCGCCGAAGCCCCAGCCGTCGGTCGCCCGCTCCACGATCCCGAGGACCACGAAGACGCCGGTGTAGAAGACCGAGAGGGCGACGAAGGTGAGGGCCGTGCCGAGGGAGAAGTCGCGGCGGGTGGCGCCGTAGCCGAGGGCGAGGCCGAAGGTGACGTTCACCGACTGGACGGCCACGACCATCATGTAGACGAAGAGGAAGAAGGACGCGCCGGAGTAGGTCATCCCCTCCTGCGCCTCGAGGCGCTCGCCGGAGTCGAGCCCGCGGAGGATCAGCCACCAGACGACCAGGTTGCCCGCCAGGATGACGGCCGTGATGATCAGCGGCGTATAGAGGATGGTGGCGGGGTTCGCGAAGTGCAGGCGGACGATGCTGCCGAGGCGGCCGGCGGCGGTGTCGTGGCGCGCGGGGGCGCCGGTGAGGGCGGTCATTCCGAGGCCTTCCCGGTGGTGAGCTGGACGACGAGCTGCTGGAGGGGGACGGACTCGAGTTCGAGCCCGTGGCGGGCGGCGGAGGCGCGGCCGGCGTCGTCGAGCCGGGGGAGCGTGGCCGAGGCGCGGCTGCCGAGAGCGGAGCGGGCGATGACCTCGCGGCCGGCGGTGAACGACTCGACGGCCTGCCGGGGTCCGATGACCGTCGCCGCGGCACCCCGCAGCTCCTCCGCGTCGCTGTCCACGACGAGGCGGCCCTGGTCGATGACGAGGACGTGCTCGAGCAGGCTGCTGACCTCGTCGATGAGGTGGGTGGAGAGGACGACCGTGCGCGGGTGCTCGGCGAAGTCCTGGAGGAGGCGGTCGTAGAACAGCTGCCGGGCGACGGCGTCCAGCCCCAGGTACGGCTCGTCGAAGAACGTGAGCGGGGCGCGGGAGGCGAGACCGACGATCACTCCGATCGCCGAGAGCTGTCCGCGGGAGAGCTTCTTGATCTTGCGGTCGACCGGGAGGCGGAAGTCCTCGACGAGCTCGCGGGCGAACGCCTCGTCCCAGCCGTCGAAGAACCAGGGAGCGCTGCGCAGGACGTGCTTCACCTTGAAGTCGTCGGGGTACTTCTGGCTCTCCTTGATGAAGCAGGTGCGGGAGAGGACGGCGGCGTTCTCCACAGGCGACTGCCCGAAGACGCGGATCTCGCCCGAGCTGGCGAACTCCTGGCCGGTGAGCAGCGACATCAGTGTCGTCTTGCCCGCGCCGTTGCGGCCGAGGAGGCCGTGGATGCGGTTCTCCTCCAGCGCGAAGCCGATGCCGTCGACGGCGCGCATGCGTCCGTAGTTCTTGGTGAGGTCGTGGACCTCGATGACCGCGCTCATCGCGATCCCCCTTCTGTGATCATGTCGGCGAGCTGCTCGGTGCTGAGGCCGAGCTTGGCGGCCTCGGCGAGCAGCGGAGCGACGAACTGGTCGCGGAACTGCGTGCGGCGCTTCTCGACCAGCCGGTCGCGCGCCCCCTCGGCGACGAACATGCCGATCCCCCTCTTCTTGTAGAGCACCCCGTCGTCGACGAGCAGGTTCACGCCCTTGCCGGCGGTGGCCGGGTTGATGCGGTGGAACGCGGCGAACTCGTTGGTCGACGGGACCTGCGACTCCTCCGGCAGCGCGCCGTCGATGATGTCGTTCTCGATCTGCTCGGCGATCTGCAGGAAGAGCGGGCGGGAGTCGTCCACGCGGGCTCCTTCGGTGCTGGGTTGGGTGGTTAGTTGGTGTTGTAACTAACCATGGAGGCGGGAGGCCTTCGTGTCAAGAGGGGTGTGCCGCGCAGTCGCCGCGACGAGGGCCGTGGCGTGCTTCGCTGGCGTTGTGGTGCGGCCTTGTCGTCGCTTCGCGGGGGGCGGGGCACGGCGGGTACACTGGCTCGGCCAGCCTCTGTAGCTCAATGGAAGAGCGACTCCGTCCTAAGGAGCAGGTTGGGGGTTCGAGTCCCTCCAGGGGCACCACAGTGTCGTCACCAAGACCCTTGCCAGAGAAAAACGCCGAGACGGCGCCGATCTCGGCTTCCAGGAAGCTGCTGAGGCTCCGAGCACCACTCTTTCGAGTGGTGCTTTTTTCGTGTGCTGCGAGCTGAATGGCGGTCGAGGCGATCGTCGCGAACGGCTCGTTCAACTCGACGGTGATGGTCTCGTCCGCATGAACGAGAACACGCTCGAGGAAGACTTGATTGAAGAGCCTCTTCACATGGTCCGGTGCCCCGCCGTATGCGCTGGCACACTCCGCGGTCACATTGAGGGCGAGCCGGATCGCGTGCTCGACATCGGCCACGTCCTGGGTGAGCCTCGCTTCGTCCCGCTCGGCGATCGTCCGCTCAGCGCGGATGCGGTCCTGCTCCTTCTTGAACAGGTCGAGCGAGATCGCGTCTGCGTAGTGAGCCTGAAGGAGCCGCAGCTGCTCGCGTTCGAGACGCTCTAAGTCCGTCTTGATCTGTGCTTGTTGGCGCTCGGCGTCGCCTCGGGTGGCCACGAGCTCGTCGTGGAACAGTCGCTCGAGGTCGTCTCGGGGCATGCGGTCGAGCCGGAGACTCTTCTTGTACTCCTCGACGATCTTCTCCTCCACGACGTGGATGAGGACGGCCTTCTGCGTACAGTCGTTCCGCTTCGCCTGACGTGCTGAGCAGTAGAAGTAAGGGTAGATCTCGCCCGACTTCGACCGCGTCATCTGCACGATCAGCCGGTTGTGGCAGTTCCCGCAGTACACGGTGCTCTTGAGGTAGTGGTCGTGGCGACGTCGGCGCTCGCCGGAGCGACGCGACTGCAGCGCGTCCTGCACCTTGTCCCACGTCTCTTGATCGATCAGGGGCTCGTGCTTGCCGGCGTAGGTCGCGCCCGAGAACGAGACCAGGCCGAGGTAGTACGAGTTGATCAGGATCTTGTGGAGGTCCGTGTCGGTGAGCGCTCGTGACGGTACCGGCGGAGGTCGTCGAGTGGTGAGTCCCCGCTGAGCGAGTTCGAGGGCGAGCTGCGACAGGCTGACGCTCGGCTCGGTGTAACGGTGGAAGGCCCAGGTGATGAGCGGAGCTCGGTCGGCGTCTGGGCGAACGGTTCGGCTCTCGCGTCCGTCGCTGTCGAACTCGCGGACGTTCAGGTACCCGAGCGGAGCCCGGCCTGGGGTCCCGCCCTTCTGTACCTTCTGCGTCATGCCCTTGGTGACCTCGTGCGCGAGGTTGCGCGAGTAGAACTCGGCGATCGAGGACATGATGCCGTGAAGGAGCGCACCTGACGGCGATTGGTCGATGCTCTCCGTGGCCGAGATTAAGGCGACGTTCGCGGCGGTCAACTGCTTCATGATCTCGACGTCGTCCTCCCGGTTGCGCGCGAGGCGGTCGACCTTGTGCACAACGACGTAGTCCACGGAGTGCTCGCGGATATACGCGTGCTCTTCTGTCGGCCAAGATGCCTAAGAGATTGACCTTCTGACGCAAAGCCTCCGGAAGGTTCGCGCAACGTTCCGCCCATCATGTTGCGACCGAGGATCCCGACCCGGAGAGGTCGCCGGCACCGCCGAAACAAGCTCGTCCTCAAGACGACCGGCGCCGGGCAGGTCTGGTCCTGAGACATCACCGACCTGTACTCCTGATGTCTGGGTGAGGGTCTAAAGCCTTACAAGATCACCGACTTCTACTTCCGGAAGGTCGAGGACCGCGAGGCGGATCATCTCGCTATCAATATGTTCGCCATCGCGATCGCCGAGCACGGCTCGACCCAGATAGCGCACGTCCATTACGGCGCAGCAATTAGCTCGAACCTGCTCAGCGACCACCTCAACAAGCGCGGCATACTTCTCCTCCACGTTCGTCCGATCGACGCTCGACGGACGTGCATGGGAGGAAGATTCGTCGATCCGCGTTAGTGGCTACGGCGTCGGCCTGATCCGACGCCTCGTTGATCTCCGCCGACGACGTCTGTACGACGTCTGGCAGCTGCACGAGGCACCGCCTGCGGAGTCCGTCAGGATCGTGCACGAGCAGCGCCGGTCGAAGATCAGATGGGTTCCGTCGTGGGCTGGTCCGAGCCCGCAGACGGCGGCCAGTGCGAAGTAGTCTCGGACTACGGCCCAGCGGGCGTAGAGCAGCAGCGAACGCCGGCGTGCGGGTGGCACGGCAGGTTCGTGCGCCGGGAGAATGTTGCACCGGACGGGGTGCCATCGGACGCACCAGCTCGACCAATCGTGCATCCAGACTGAACATCACAGGATCTTCGAAGTGTCGTCCAGATCAAGCTCCGGGCCGTCCAAGACTGCGCCCTACCATTCACGCACGACCTCTCGCCGCCGACGAAGGCCCCTTCACGCCCCCCTAACGAGGGCCATATTAGGTAGGGAATCCTCAGCTCGACCCGAGACGCAAGCAAGCGATCCGACACGCGACTCGTACGTACCTTCGAACGGAGAAGTCTACTAATCTGAACGACATCGCTGGCCGACCCCGAACGGCCACGGCCCATACTGATGTTATAAACACCATATCTAGATGGTTATTGATCTGCCATCATATATATATATATGGAAAACCCACATCGATCTTCACCCGACTTAGTAAAAGAGGAAATAATGGCACAAGTGCTCGAACAGCCAGCGTTTGACTTCAGCATTCCTCTGTCGCACCTTGATCGTCGCGATCGCACCGAACGCATTGCATATCTTGCCGAACAGGTAGAGAGAGTAGCCGTCTCGGGAATCGCATCAGGCGAGTTGCTCAAACGAATTTCAGCAGAATACAAAATACTTCCCGACCAAGTTAATGCCGCAATCATGGTAGCAATTCGTTCGGGAAAGATTGTTATCGAAGGCGATATTTTCCGGTCAAGCGAGAAGTAGAAAACTTCTGGGTGGGGGGGGGTTTATGTCCAAGCAGACCAAGCCGGAAAAGCTTTTAGTTCTTCCTGACGGTTCTCTTTATAAGAAGGAATCTTACAAGTCTCGCTACTCGCGGGTTTCGGAAGAGGTAAAATCTCTTCAACACGATGCTCGAACGGAAACTGAAAAAGACCGTGGTCGCGTTGCGTACTCATCGTACGTTCGGCGGCTTTCCGGTGTAACTCAAGTAACCTCACCAACGCTAAACTCGTCACGTTTGCATACGCGAGAATCTCATAGTCAAAAAGTGTCCCTAGTCTCTCGAGAGATTGCAGAAGGTATTGCACGATCAGCCTTGGCCAATCCCTCGTCAGAGGCTTATGCAACAATTCTCGAACATGGTGGGCTCGATCTGGCCGCTTGCGAGACGGCCGGACTTGCGCACGACCTCGGACATCCGCCATTCGGACACGGCGGCGAGGTTGCATTAAATGAATCTCTGCGGCGGAGAGGTGTCATCGACGGGTTTGAGGGCAATCCTCAGACTTTCCGAATACTTACTAAGCTTGAGTTGCGGAAATTGTTGCTCAAAGATACAAACGTGGGGCTTGATCTCACATATGTAACTCTTGCTGCAGTTCTCAAATATCCGAGAGAATGTCCTGAAGATCAACGAACTCCTAAAGATGGTTACGGTCAGGGGTCGATACCGAGGCCGCCAAAATTTGGGTTTTTCGGAAGCGAGGATGAGGATCGCCGTGCATTCGACGGAGCTACGGCTCTATTGAAAAAAGGTGCAAACGGGCAATATCGACAGACGCTTGAAGCCTCAATTATGGACCTCGCGGACGACATATCGTACGCGACGCATGATCTAGAAGATCTTTACCGGGAAGGGCGTATCGACTTCTATCGAGTCGACGCGGACCTCGGAGTCGCGATTGAAAAGCTCGAGGGCGGGTTGCCGGCAAGATCTGAAGAGTTAGATCTCAACGCGTTTATTAAAATTGCTCATACCTTGAGTGAGGATTATCAAGGGCTTTTTAGCGTGGGTTCCTATAATGCCGCATTATCAGAGGTCCTGCGAATGATAAGAATTAGCAAAATGGGCTATCAGTACGATGGTGATGTTGATCAAACTTCAAGAGTTTCTGCTTTCACGTCATCGATGGTAGAGGCAGTGTTTGCATCTATTACTGTCACCCGTCAGCCAGCTTGGAAGTCGACGTCAAAGGTCTGGAATGAAGGACCTAGTGTTTACGCAACCGGCGACGGTTGGCACCGGATGCAAGTGCTAAAAACGATAACAAAAAGGTACGTTATCGCAACATCTCGAATGAGTGTAGTCGAACGGGCTCAGTCGAAGGTCGTAAATTCCTTGTTCACCGAGCTGGCAACTTGGGTGGAAGAATGCAAGACAATATCTGATATCCAGTCGTTGCCGGAACCTTTGGCGTCGTTCATTACCGCCGAGGGGTGGGGCAACGGAGAGATGCGGAGCGAGTACTATCGCGCCGTTGCCGACTACATTTGCGGCCTTTCTGACGAAGAATGCTTGCTGCGCGCAAAGTGGCTACAGGGGCTCACCGTGCCAGAGTTCGGTTCAGTTCGATAGAGTGCGGATTACTTCAGCTTCTAGCCTGTTGTAAGGTCGGCGTTCGCGTGTTTGTTACTTCCAATCCCACGGTGAACTTGCTTTCCAGTCATCCGTTTCCCATTTCGAAACTGGCAAGTACGCGAGTTCATCGTTGTTGAACTTGTCGATGTTTGTAATTTCTTTAAGTGCCCACTGGGGTACTGAGACGTCTCGAATGTCCTGACCTTCCAATTCGGCAATCCATAAGCCGAGGTTCTCTTCGAGAAACTCGTCGATTTCCCATGTGTTGGCGTCAAGGACGAGTTCGTACCGACGCTTAACAATGACGTTGTCACATCTTCTGATAAATTCGGCCGCCAGTGCAGGATCCATGTCAGCTTCGTATTCGTCGCGCTCATCGCCGATCCGCGGGCCTTTCGCCGTCATTCGGGCATCGATGTAGCGGAACGCACCGCTTCGGTCCGTCGGCGCCTGTCGCGTACGGACGCGAAGTGCGTAACCGTCCTTCGCAAAGAAATAGCCCTGCACGATTAAGGTCCAGCTGGCGCCGCGCACAATCGACTGTTCGGCGACAAGAAAACGGCGCTCCCGCTCGCGCTGAACCTCATACTCTCCAAGTGTACTCAACTTACGCTTCCTTTCTTCCGATAATTTGCTTGCGCGGCTCTGTGATTGCGTCTTCCTGACGTCGACCACCGTTGATGCGCGGCCTGTGGTGTAATACCCAACAGCTCGCCGATCTGGCGCCAGGAAGCACCAGCATCCCGGACGACCACAACCGCACGATCAAGATTGCGTTGCGCTTGAGCTAGTTCTATAGCTGCAAGCTCGAGTTGGCGGAGCGGTGGGGCGATGTCGTGTTGCCGTAGGGGCGCGTGAGCCGACCTCTGCGCGGACACGTCTGGTCGGCGGCCGATGGTGTTAGCAGAGCTCGTCGCGGCCGCGGGCTGGTCGCTCGGCGCCTGATTCTTTGCCGTGAGGGGCAACTGTTGTCCTCCGTTCGGTCGCCTGATATCGTCACCGTATCACCATCAACGGTGATTGACGAGAGGAGAAAGCGGGTGGAGGAGCGGGTCTGCTGCGGCGGAGAGTGGCTGGTCGTGATCCTCGAGAAGGTCCTGTTCGAAGACCTGGTGAAGCCGGAATACACCAGGCCGCTGAACGGCAAGACTCCCGTTTACAGTGCGGACGGTTCCATCGACGAGGTGCTCACGTACGGACGGTTCATCGATTAGTGCCGGAGGGGCCGATCTGAGGGCGTCAGATCGGCCCCTTCTTCGCAAAAAGATCACACGTCAAGTGTTGGCCGTTTCTTTGAAACTCTTCTCATTCTGCACCAGTTCGTGCATAATGAAGAACAGCTGTGCGGCCATTTTTGTATGAAGCTGTTTACAATCCGAAGGTCGTGATTGTCGCGGTCCTAGTCGCTCGGCGGCCGAGGCAGCGTTCCGTGGGATCTCGCGGGACTCCGGCTACTCGGTCGGCGACGCCGTCTCGGACCCTGTCCATCAGCGGATGCTCATCGAACTCCTCGAGCGTCACCCGGAGCACGCCCAAAAGACTGGCCCGGGCGTCAAGGAGTTCTTCATCGGCCGAACTCGCGATGCGAGTGGCGCGTTCGTAGGGGCCAATGTAATCGGTATCTGGATCCGCCGCGTCGATGGGGAGGAGGTAGATTCCAGTTACCTCACCGCGATTCGCCAGCACTCGGCGAAGTCCGACGCCAAAGAAGCGCTGCGGACAGAAGTGGACGACCGGCGACAGGCGTACCGCGAGGCGCGCTTCGCTTCGCGCGACGAGGTCCGGAGCGAGCTGTCTGGAGATCGGATCGACAACCTTCACGACGCCCAAGTCATTTACATAAGTCCGACCTGCGGACAGCTCACCTATCGATTCGCGGAGAGCGAGGGCGGCTGGGGCGAAGTGGCCGTAACCCCAACGGCGAGCGGGATGGCAGCCGTCGGATCACGGCTCGCCGACCGGAACCAGGCTGGCCGGTGGCTGGTGTTTCACGCGCGCTACACAAATCTAGCTCTCGCGACCGCGTCCGAAGCCGCCCGCCGCCGCCAGGTGAGCGATCTCGACTGGATGCCTCTCGACCCGAACGACTAGTCAGTCTCTGGTGCTGTCTCGGAGCGCCGAGTCGCCACCTCGATCAAGTCGCGGATCTCGCGCTGGAGGAGCACCGGCACGCCGAGCCCATCGAGGTTCTGAGCAGCGAGCCATTCCAGGGCCTCCACTCGGGACCACTCGCCGACTCCGATAAAGTCGGACAGGGCAACGGTCGCTGTTCGGGACAGGCCCAGCGACATGAGCACGACCTCGCTCGTGCGGGAGACGCCGAGCTCGAGCATCATCGCGTAATCAGGTCGAGCGGTAGTCTCCAACCCGAGCTCCGCCGAGTACACCTCGAGCAGATCGGCGTAGCAGGCGAGGTACTTCGGCGCATGGAACCTTGCGATCGATTCGATGTCTCGCATGACGTCTCGGATCGCCCTCGCGGAGGTGAGGGATGCATTGAACGAGAGCCTCTGATCGATCAGCCGAGCGAGGGGCATGCCCTTCATCCAGTTGACGACGAGGTTGCCGAGCTGCCACTTGCGGCGATCCTCCCCGGAGCGGGGCGCGCCGAAGACGCTCGTCATCGTCGCACCGATCCGTACGAGCGCCTCTTGGAATCGGGCACGAGCATCGGGCTCCTCGGGGAGTGGCAATTCGAGCTCCGTCGGCGTCATCCCGGATCGCCGAAAGCTCTCGAGGAGTCGCTCCATCGAGATGGGCGCGATTCCAGTGTGCCGAGTCACAATCTCGACGGGGATCGTCAGATCGGTCGCGGCCCGCACGACCGCGGACTCGACCTCGCTTCGTTCCGACTCCAGAGGAATACGATTGAGAAGGGGCTGGATGGACTGGCCGGCAAGGTGCCGCGAGCACAGGTACGCGAAGAGGCTTTCAGCGGCACTGTCGTCGTGCACTTCATCGGCGGAGCGCACGAAAGCGAGCAGCCCCGACGCGTCGTCGAGCCCCGTGCTGACGGCTCGGGTGATCTGTGACCGCTTTCGCACTCGCGGCAGGTTGGGCCACAGGCTTTCAACGTCAGTGTCGATGCACACCACGTTGCCTGCGAATTCCTTGCCCCAGCGCCCCGCGCGTCCCGCCAGGTTCCAGAAGTCGCCTTCGCGGAGCGGATTTCCGGGCCCTTTTTGAGGGTTGCGCATGAAGATCGTCCGACACGGGAGATTGACGCCCTCGAGCAGCGTCGATGTGCAGATCAGGTAGTGGATCTTGCCTTCTCCGAAGAGGCGCTCGATCTCTATTCGCACCACCAGCGGCATGTTCCCGTAATGGAAGGCCACGCGCCGGGCGAGCACGTCGGCGAGCAAGTACTTGCTGTGCACCGCGGTCTTGATCAGATCCCGCAGATCGTCGATCTCCGTGTCAGCCTCCGCCAAGGTCGGGAGCTGCTCATAGACCGCCTTTGCGACCTTCTCGGCTTCGCTCGGGCCGTTGACGTAGATGACGTTCCCGGGGGTGTTCCCGGCCATCGCATGCGCCACCAGCGCGATGCGCATGGGCACGGTTGTCGCGCGTTGCGCGAGCGTGAGTTCGCCGACTTTGTAGCTGTTTCCATCCGACACCAGGGATACGGCTCTGCGCTGAGGCTTCCGGTTGATGTGCTCGACCCATAGGAGGTTCTGGTCGACGGTGACCGTCTCGGAGACGAACGAGTCGGAACGCCGGTCGGCGGGCGCGTCTTCGACCAGAAGTTCCGGGTTGGAGCTCAAGGGGCTAGCGAAGAGCACTTGCGCATCAGGGCTGCGCCGAATGGTGCGCTCGATCGCGTGCTGGAGAAGAATGCCCCGTGCGTCGCCGGCGAGCGATTGCGCTTCATCGACGAAGAGGAGGTCCACGTTGAGCGACGGCAGGAGCTCCAGCACCAGGTGAAGCCTCTCCTGCGTGACGACCAAGACCGTCCGAGACGACTCCGCGAGATCGGGGTCCCACGGCATCGTGAAGACGTCAACGTCCGAGGGCACCTCACGCCGGAGATCACGCGAGACTTCCTCGATCAGGGCGCGCGTCGGCACGAGATAGACGAGCGCCAGAGGACCCGCCTGGCGCGCGACCTCCAAGAAGTGCTCTCTGATGATCCGGGACTTCCCAGCGGAGGTCGGAGCCGACACGCTCAGCCAGTCATTCGCCTCTACTGCTTCCCAGAACTTCCCCTGAAACGGATTGACTGGCAGCACACGGCCGTCGGAGAGGCGGACGGAGTAGTCAATACGGCTTCGGACGACCTCCATCCGGAGCGCACCCGGCAGACGTCGCCAGGCGTCGGCCGGCAGCCGGTCCCGAGACTCCGCCAGTTCCACGGCCATGTGGTTGCCACTGCGTTCGAGGAGCGCGGCAGCAGCGGCCTTGTGAGCGTCCTCCGCGTCCGAGGACAGCATGCACGCCGTGGCGATTCGGAGGACCGCGGACTGCGCACGCTCTGACTGAGCCGACGTGATCGCGCTGGCGTAGAGGAGGGCGAACCCCCAGTCAATCGAAGGGGTCTCTTCGTTCCATTGCACCGCCGCGAACTCCGAACGGACCGTCAGCTTTCGAGCGGCCTCGAGCACGTCTCTGAACTTGTGCGAGGCGAACACGATTTCCTCTAGCGCCGTGCTGGTGGTCACTTGGCCCCCATCTGCTTTAGGACCCGAGAACGCAGATCGGCGACGTCGGGCATCGGGATGCAAAAGAGATCGACGTTCACGCCGACGATCTCGAACTCCTCGACACGGGTCCCGACCGTCTTGTGCCACCGGCCGACTGCCTTCGACACCGCCTTCTGCTGGGCCTCGTCGAGGGCTGCGATGTTCGGATACTTGTCGTGGTCGAAGCCGACCAGGCAGACCCCGTTCCAACGCACTTTCAACGTCTTGGGGTTCGTCTCGTCGAAGTACTCGAGCAGGTGAGCCGCCAGCTCGGCCTGAGGGACGTTGAGGTGATCGCGTACCAGTAGCAGGTCCTGCCTCCGGCGCTCGTCTCCGTCGGGCCGCAGGTACGGGGCGATGCTCTCGAAGCAGTCTCGGAAAGCGTCCGAGCTCGACTTGTAGAGCTTCGATTCGCCCCAGTAGATGTCGAGAACCCCGTCATCCGCCAAGCTCGCGTGGATGCCGTCCGAGCCGTGTACGTGCACCTCGGTGTTCGTCTTCAGCGCCATCTTCGAGATCAACTGCGGTCGCTGCAGCACACGTTCCATGAGCAGGAACAGGAGGAGCTCGCCGCCTTCTCCCGAGCTCTCCGATTTCACGAACAAGTCTCGTGCCTGTTGCTCCAAGCTCACTATTGCTGTGGTCGCTCGAGTTGCCTCGTAGTCTGCGAGCGCTCGTTCGATCTTTGAACGCGGTACGCAGAAGTCCATGGTCGCGGACGCCATCGCCCTTGCGAGGTGCTCCACAGCTGGCGTCCCGTTGACATCGTGCGCGAGGAAGTGCGTCCGCACGAGAGTCGACGTTCCCGGAACTGTGACGGCCTTCTCGAACGCTGGCAGGAAGCTGATCAGCTCGCTACCGGTGCCCCGAGCCAGCTCGAGGAATTGTTCGACGACCGCATCTTCATCTACCATCACGCACCCTTCATCGCGTACCTCGTCCGCCCGTGCACGAGAAACACCGAGCCCGCGTTCTTGACCTCGGCTGCCATACCGTCCCCGATCGACTTGTGCTGGTTGCGTTCAACCACGTTCTCGAAGCTTAGGCTCGGCGTCCGAGTCAGGGCCGGGAGCGCGGCGCTGGTAGACCGTTCCTCGGTAAAGCAGCGCCGACAGGCGTCTCGGTCTTCGATGCGGACTGCGTAATCTAGAAGCGGCGGAGATGCCCTCACGCGAGTGCAGCTCCTTCGGTCGCGCAGCAGATCGACGAGACGTAGTTCTGTTGAGCCCTGCCTGAACCCTGTGGTGCCGCTTACTGTACTCAGATTCTCACGCTCGAGCCTGGAGCCTCGCCTTCATCGTCTTCGGGTCGACGCCGTAGAGCGCACCCAGCTGGTTCAGCGACCAGCCCCGCGTCTTCAGCGACGCCACATCCTGCAGCTGCTTCTCCGTCAGTACAACCTGACGCACCGGAATGTGCTGCTGCTTGAGTGCTGAGCGCACTGCTTCACGGCTCACGCCCCACAACGAGGCGAGCTGGCGGATGTTCCCACCGGCTTCATACTCAGCGGCCAGCTTGGCCTTCTGCTCCTCGCACAGCCGCACCTGGCGCTGACGGAGAGCCTGCACGCCGACCGGGGGAGCGGCCGGTTCTGGCTCCTCACCCCTGTTCATTCCAGTCCTGGCGGTCACCAGCGCGCGCTCCCATCTTTTTTGATCAGTTGCAGATAGGTGCACCACCGTGTCGTTACTAAAACCCTTGCCGGAGAAAACGCCGGAACGGCGCCGATCTCGGCCTCCAGGAAGCTGGTGAGGGTCCGAGCACCACTCTTTCGAGTGGTGCCTTCTTCGTGTGCTGCGAGCTGAACCGCGGTCGAGGCGATCGTGGCGAACGGCTCGTTCAACTCGACGGTGATGGTCTCGTCCGCATGAACGAGAACACGCGCGAGGAAGACTTGATCGAAGAGCCTCTTCACGTGGTCGAGCGCCCCGCCGTAAGCGCTGGCGCACTCCGCGGTCGACGCACGCCGGGCGAACGGTCCTGATAGTGGCTGGTCCTGCGTGCGGCAGCTTCGGTGCCCCGGGCCGCCGGTCCTTCTGGCCGCCCGTGTCGGGAAGCAGGGCCTGCGCTAGCGTCGCTCCATGACTTCACGTGAGTTGCGCGACGAGCTCGCCGCGTTCGTCGCCGAGCGGGAGTGGGCGCAGTTCCACTCGGAGGAGAACCTGGCGAAGAGCATCGCCATCGAGGCGGGGGAACTGCTCGAATGCTTCCAGTGGGGCCCCGACGCCGACCGGGATGCCGTCCGTTCCGAGCTGGCGGACGTCCTCACCTATTGCCTGCTGCTCGTGGACAGGATCGGCGCCGACCCCGAGGACCTGGTGCGGTCGAAGCTCGTGCGGACGCGCGAGAAGTACCCGGTGGACAAGGCTCGGGGAAGCAGCGCCCGGTATGACGCCCTCTGACATCGAGCGGATCGTCTTCGACGGGCCGTCCGTCAAGGTCTGGGCGATGACGGACGACCGCCGCTCGAACTGGCCGGTCGTCTACGTCCTGGACGAGGGCAAGCGCCGCGCGAGGCGGCTCCCGCGGGTCTACGTCGGAGAGACGAGAAGCGCGGCGAGCCGGCTGCGGCAGCACCTGGGCTCGGTCGACAAGGTCGACCTCCAGACGGCGCGCGTGATCGTCGATCCGAGGTTCAACAAGTCGGTCTGCCTCGATCTCGAGTCCTTCCTGATCAAGCTGCTCTTCGCGGAAGGTCGATTCGCTGTCCTCAATCGCAACGAGGGGATCGTCGACTCCGACTACTACGACCGGGCGGCGTACCAGGACCGTTTCGCCGAGATCTTCGAGCAGCTGCGCCTGGAAGGCCTGTTCACGCGGAGCATCGCCGAGATCGAGAACAGCGACCTCTTCAAACTGTCGCCCTTCAAGACGCTCACCTCCGAGCAGGCGGCGGCGGTCGTCGGAATCGTCGACGCGCTCGTCGAGGACCTCGGGAAGCAGACACAGTCCACGTCGATCGTTCAGGGGGAGCCGGGGACGGGCAAGACGATCGTCGCCGTCTACCTCCTCAAGCTCCTCGCGGACGTCCGGCTGTTCGCGGAGAGGATCGACAGAGCCGAGGAGGCTCCCGGCGAGGACCGGCTGGACGACCTCGTCGAGGGCGACTCCGTCTTCTCGGACTTCTTCTTCGCCGACACCCGCGAACTGCTGCGCGGGCTGCGCATCGGGATCGTCGTGCCGCAGCAGTCTCTGCGCTCCTCGATCAAGAAGGTCTTCGCCAAGACCACAGGGCTCGACGAGAAGATGGTGCTCACTCCCTTCCAGGTCGGCGAGGACCCGGGACGCTGGGACCTCCTCGTCGTCGACGAGTCGCACCGCCTCAACCAGCGGGCCAACCAGCCGTCGGGCTCCCTCAACAAGAAGTTCACGGACATCACCACTGCGCTGTTCGGCTCCGACGATCACGCCCGGACTCAGCTCGACTGGATCCGCGCGAAGAGCGATCACCAGATCCTCCTTCTCGACGCGGCGCAGTCGGTCCGACCGGCAGACCTTCCGCGGCCCGCGATCGACGCGTTGATTCGATCCGCTCAGGAGGACGGCCGCCTGCACCGTCTGACCTCGCAGATGCGAGTGCGCGCCGGAACGGACTACGTCGGCTGGGTGCGCGCCGTCCTCGATCCGACGGCAGCAGACCTCCCCCGGCGACCGGACCTCGGGGAGTACGACCTCCGCTTCTATGACGACTTCGGAGCCCTGCGGCGCGACCTGCGGCAGCGGGAGGAGGAGACCGGTCTGGCGCGGCTGGTCGCCGGCTACGCGTGGCGCTGGACGTCGCGGAAGGATCCGTCAGCCGCCGACATCGAGATCCAGGGAGAGCGGCTCCGCTGGAACAGCACGCAGGTCGACTGGATCGCGTCGCCCGGCTCCGCCGATGAGATGGGCTCGATCCACACCGTGCAGGGGTACGACCTGAACTACGCGGGCGTGGTCATCGGCCCGGACCTGAGGTGGGACAGCGAGAAGGGCCGGCTGAGGGTCTCCCGCTCGGATTACCACGATAAGAAGGGCAAGGAGAACAACCCGGGACGGATGGGCCGCGACTACACGGACGACGAGCTCCTGCAGTACATCGTCAACATCTACGCGGTGCTGCTGACCCGCGGGATGCTCGGCACGTACGTGTACGTCTGCGACGACGCCCTCCGGGAAAGACTCCGGACGGCCTTCGCCCGACCGCTCACGGCCTTCTGAGGGCGTCTCGCGGGCCTTCGCTCAGGCGGCGCCGCCATGATCGAGGCTGGTACTCGACGGAAGGTTCTCTGTGAGCATGTTCAAGCGCGTTCTCGGCATGGCGTCGAAGGCGCTCGATTCGAAGAGTGGCTCGGGCTCGTCCTCGAGCGGGACGACCGATTGGCGCGAGCTCGTGCGCTCCGCCGCCGACAAGGTGACGGGCGACTCGCGGAGCGGGCAGGCCCAGCCGCCTCAGCAGTACGGCTCGCCGGAGCGACCCTCCGCGCGCCCGCAGGACGCCCGGCCCGGGCAGCAGCCGGTGGTCACGCAGGAGGACCGCGCGGCGATCGCGCGCTACGACTACCTCCTCCGCACCGCCGACCCGGAGCAGCTCGAGCAGGTGCACCGCGAAGCGTTCGCGAAGCTGTCGCCGGCGCAGCGCGCCCAGGTCGAGGCGCGGCTCCGCGACGAGCTGCCCGCGAACGAGCAGCCGCGGTCCTCAGCCCCGGACGACCTGGCGCGCGCGGCGACGCGCGGCGAGGCGAACGACCCGGGGTTCCTCAAGAAGATGTTCTCGAAGCCGGGGACCCGCGGCGCCCTCGCGGGTGCTGGCGTCGGAGCGGCGGCGGGCATCGGGCTCGGCGCGGCGGGCGGACTGCTCGCGGCGGTCGCGGGCGGCGCCGTGATCAGCAGCGTCGCCGGTCCGCTGCTCGCGCAGGCGTCCGGCCTCGGCGTGGACTTCGAGAACCTCGCCGGCGGGTTCGGCGATCTGGGCGACTTCGGTGACATCACGGGCGGCGCGGGAGAGTTCGTCTCCGGTGCGGGTGAGCACGTGTCCGGGCTGGGGGAGCAGGTGTCGGAGTTCGGCTCCGACTTCCAGCTGCCGGGGCTCGGCGACCTCGGGAACCTCTTCGACCGCTAGACGGACGGGACCGGAGCGCGCCGGCGGAGGAGCGGCGACGCGATCGCGAGTGCCGCGCCGACGACGAGCAGCACGGCCCCCACGATCGCGACGGCGGTCGTCGACCAGTCGGGGAGGTCGACCACCGTCGTGCCGTCGAGCAGCGTCCATTCGCAGGCCGCGCCCAGCGGCCACCACGACCAGAAGCCGCGGACCAGGTCGCCTGCCTCGGGTGGGACGCCGCCCAGGCTGACGCTGCAGACGTCGTCGAAGCCCTGACGGTCGATGTTCGCGTAATGCAGCGGTACGAGCGCGAGGGCCGCGAGTCCGGCGACGGCGAGGGCGAGGCCGGCGAGCAGGGCGAGACGCGCGGCGGTCAGGCGCTTCCTCGCCGGCGTCGAGGCGGGGGCGGGCGGCGTCTCGGTCATCGTCCGATGGTGGCACGCGTTCGTGGGGAGCAGGCGTGTGCCCGGGATCGGCGCCGAACAGCGCGGAGGCACGGGGCGGATCCGTCGGAGCCGCTCCTGGACCGCACACGGACCGGACGCCGGCCGGCACAGCGGCGACGGGGCGCCCTCGGCGTCGTACCCTCGACTGCATGGGGTTCGTCTTCTCGCTGGTGATCATCGTCCTGACCGTGCTCGCGCTGGTCGACGTCGTACGGCAGCCGGACAACGTCATCAAGAACCTGCCCAAGATCGTGTGGATCCTGCTGATCTTCTTCCTCCCGCTCATCGGCGTCTCGCTGTGGTTCCTGCTCGGGCACGACTGGAAGCGCGGCGACGGCGGATCCTTCGTGCCGGGCGGCCGAGTGCCCCGCCGCCGGACGCAGGCGCCGCCGACGGTGGTGGTGCGGCCCGCTCCGAAGAGCACCGAGGAGCAGCTCGCCGACCTCGAGCGCGAGGAGGCGCACTACGCGCGGCTCGCGGAGGAGCAGCGTCGCCGCCGCGAGGGGGAGCGGCCGCTCGACGCGTGAGCGGCCGCTCCGGAGGCCGCTACTTCGAGAAGTTCGACGCCGCCCACTGGATCGAGGCGATCTTCGCCTGACCCGCGACGCTCGGGTGGAAGTAGTCGGTGGTCCCGATCAGGCCCTTGGTGACGGGGGTCGCGGTGAGCGCTCCTCCGTCCCAGTCGCAGAGCTGACCGGCGGCGCTGCACGCCGTCTGCAGCGCGGTGTTGTACTGCGTCGTCCGCGTCTTCGCGGCAGCGGCGGAGGCGGCCGCGGCGGTGCTGCTGAGCCTGCGGCCGGTGGAGCTGACGCCGCGCGTGGTCCGGCAGAGGTCGCCGCCCGCCCAGACGAGCGCGCCGACTCCGGTCTTGACGACCGACCACTCGGAGGCCACGTTCGGCATCGACGAGAGGACGATGCGGGCGGAGGGCCACGTGGTGCGGATCTTCGTGATCGCGGCGGAGGCTCCGGTGCGGAACGTGCTCGCCGGGGTCATCGTGTAGCCGTCGGAGGCGACGCTGTTGTCGGGCGAGCAGAGGTCGTTGCCGCCGATGAGCAGGGTGACGACGTCCGGCCGCACGCCGGCGGCGACCGCGGCGTCGATCCGCGAGGGGACCTGCGCGACGACGTCGCCGGTGGTGGCGAAGTTCGCGGTCGTGACGGTGGTGCCGGGGAGCGCGGTCCGCAGGCGCGAGGCGAAGGAGTTCACCGAGGAGCTGGTGCCGGTGGACCAGTTGTTGCGGGGGCAGTCCGCGAAGGAGCCGCAGGTCCCGTAGGCCTGGGTGATGGAGTCGCCGAGGCTCAGCACCGAGAGGGTGGCGGGAGTGGCGGCGGCGGCGGCCTGCGCCGGGAGCAGCGCGGCGGCGAGGGCGAGCGCGGCTCCGACGGCGAGGGCGCGGACGCGGCGGCTCGGGGTCGGCGGGCGGGAGGGGGAGAGGCTCAGGGGGGACCGTTCTCGAG